>CAZYJB010000054.1:6163-11160 GCA_964647675.1 uncultured Verrucomicrobiota bacterium
AACGGCCGGCTGCCCTCCAAGCTGCCTCGGTTCACTCTCGCGGGATGGATCCGCCCCACGGACACCAGCCTTGGGACAGACATGGCCTTCGGATTCCCTCGCCAGTTGCAGATTGGCATCCACACCCGGTGGAACGGCACCTATCTCTTCGCCAAATCCAGGCACAGCGGGAGCATCCTGGCGGAATACCCCTACAGCTTGAACACGTGGCACCACGTCGCCCTGGTCGGGGACGGCCACCACCTGCGCCTCTATCTCGATGGCAACCTGATTGGCGACCGGCGTCGTTTCAGCCTCAACTACGGTCGACGCCGAGGGGCTTACTTCCGAATCGGCAATACGAATGGATGGTGGATGGGTCGCTTCCGCGGGTACGTCGATGACGTCGTCCTCCTCGACGAAGCACTTACTCCCACCCAAGTCCAGACCCTCGCCACCGGAGACATCGGTAGCGTCTGCAACCTCGGTAGCGGGACCTGACTCCGACGTCGACATGAACTCCAGAACCTTGGGCATCTCCTGGTTGCACGGTCGGCTCACCTTGGCCACCGCGCACGGACCGGTCTGGACGTGTCCCGTCCCCACCTCCACGGGCGACGCATTTCGCAGCGCCCTGCGCGAGGGACTCGCCGCCTCCGGTATCCGCGCCCGCCAGGCGCTGGTGGTGGTCGATCACCGCAGCCTCCTCTTTCATGTCCAGGAAACGCCGCCCGCTCAGGGCCGCATGTTGGACCAGGTCATCGACCGTCTGGTCACCGAGCATCGATTCTTCGCCGAGCCCGCGCTCTGGACGCGCGCTGGGATTCCCGCCGGCAGCGGCGCGACCCGTTCGTTGCTGGCGATCATGCCGCGCGCCCTCTTCACGCTGATCGAAGACGCCGCCTCGGAAAACGGCCTGGAACTCGCCGGGCTGTTTCCGGTGGCGTCGGTCCTCGCGACCGGTTTGCGCCGCGCGGCCGTCACTCCCGATGAACGGCTGCTCCTCGTGACCAGCGTCGGCGATGCCCACGCCATCGTCTTCGGCGACGGCACAGGAAGGGTGCTCTTCTCCCGCTCCGTCACCGGAACCCATGAACCCACGGGTATCCGGCTCGATCAGGAGATCAACCGCACCCGACATTTTATTCAGCAGCAGCTGGGAACACCGGTGGCCCGCGTCGTCCGGACCTCCGGGGGTCCTAGTAACGATCCCGCGCCGGGTACGGACCTCGCCCGCGCGGTCCTCGGAATGCCGCGCGATGCCAGTTTCAACTTCCATCTCCGGCATGGACGCGCCCCACGCTGGATGCGTCCGCTTGTTATCAGCGCTGCCGTCACAGGCCTGGCTGCATCCGTTGCCATCGCGGTTTTGGTCGAACTGGCCGTGCAACGGCACCGCGCTCTGGCGGAACGGGCACAAGCGACTCTTCAATTCGACCGCGATGCCGCCCATCGCCGGGACGCCGTACAAGAAGAGGGAGAGCGCCTCACCGCATTCCTGCAGGCCGTCGGGACGCCGGAATCGCCCAGCGTCCCCGCAGTGTTCCCGCGGTATCTCCGCGAGAAACTACCCCCGACCTTCAGGCTCACCTCGTTGTCCGTGCGGCCATCGACAAACGGATGGATGGTCACCCTGGAAGGCCGCGCCAAGGACCGCGGCACGCGTTTTTTGGCTGCCGCGGAGAAGTTCGAGCGCGACCTCGCCGAAGGGCCGTTCGGGATTCTCATCTCGGACAGCACCCATCGCCGGACCGTGGCGGCCGCTCCAGGACGCCCGATCCAGCCCGCCTCCGCGCGCCCGCGGATTCCGGGCGAAGACGAGGAGCAGCCGTTTCACCTTACGGGAGTCATCCGATGAATACGCCGCTTACGCTGCAAACTTCGAGCCCGATGGCGGCCCCGTGCAGGGCTCCTGAGGGGGGGCTGACTGCCGGCCCGCCCCCGCAGACTATCGCTTCTTCTTCCCGGCCCGAGCGACGAAACCTCGTCGAGCGGCTGACCGTCCCATCCCATCTCTGGGCCCTCTGCGCCGGCTCGCTGCTGCTGCTGGCTTGGTCGCTTTTCGTGCGTCTCCCCCTCTCGCGCGCCCAACTTCCCTTCCCGACCCCCGCCGCCGCTGCGAGCCCCGAGCCGCCGTCATCGCGCTTCACCCCCTCCGATGTGGAACGTCTGAGAGCCCAGGCCTCGACGGCCCACGACTCGCTCGTGCGCGACCGGGCGGAGTTCCACCAACTCCTCGCGCGCATCGAAACCGAAGCGCAAATGGCCGGACTGCGACTTCACCTCACCGTGTTGCCGCCGCTGAAGGCCCGCGTGGGCACGAACCGTTTCATCGCCTACCCGGCTACCGCCGAAGTGAGTTTCGTCAGCGCCGGGACATCCCCGGCCCAGCCCTACCAAGCGGTCGAGGCCTGGCTGGCCTCCCTGGGACAATTGCCGCGCCACACCGAGATCACCGACCTCCTCCTGACTGGCGACCTTCGCGGACTCTCCACTGCCCGGGTCGACTTTCAGGTCCTGGGCCAAGCCGACCATGGAAATCCTGCTTCAGAATAGGCTCCCCGTTGCCTGCCTCGCCGCCGCTCTGGCCACCGCCTGGTTCGGCGGCCTGATCCCATCGGCAAAACGCGACACTCCGCCAACCGTCGCCTCTTCGTCGTCGAGGCCTGTCCTCGAGGGCGCAGGCACTCCTGCCGATCCGGTAATGCTCCCGAGGCCTGTCCTCGGGGACGCAGAAGCCGCGCGGCCCAGGGTTACCCACAACCTGACCGCTGATCCCCTGATCGCCGCATGGTCCATCTCCCTTCCCTCGCCCGAGACGCGTCACGACCTCTTCGCTTACTCGCTCCGTATGCCGGCGGATACCGAGGCGGATGAGGAACTCGACCTCGGTCCTGATACGAATGGCCCGCTCGTCCTCCAAGGCATCAGCATCAGTGGCAACCGCGCCCTGGCCGTCGTCAATCGTCGGGTGATCTCGCCCGGAGATTCACTAGGTGCCTGGAAGGTCACGAGCATCAACGCGGATGCCGTCGTGCTCGACGGAAAGAAGGGACGCCGCCTCCTGACATTATCCCGCTTCCCGTCAGAGATCCGCGCCAGCCCCCCCGCGAACCGGGGACAAGGCGAACCCCAGCCGACTGCGGCAACCACCCTCCGAAGCAGCTCACTGCCAGGATCCTGAAGCCGCCCGCGTTCGT
This sequence comes from uncultured Verrucomicrobiota bacterium, assembly GCA_964647675.1. Taxonomy (GTDB): domain Bacteria; phylum Verrucomicrobiota; class Verrucomicrobiia; order Limisphaerales; family CAIMTB01; genus CAIMTB01. Next base: position 9,343 of record CAZYJB010000054.1, read on the forward strand.
GTCTGAATCTACTCCCGGAAACCGCCCCTCGAAGCTGCCGATTCCAGTCTGTCGCCCAATACCGATTCCGTCGCTCCCATGAACCCTGCCAACTCCTGCCCACCCAACCGGTTCCATATGTGGCTGCCGCCACTCTGCGCCGCCGCCCTGATTCTTGCGACCGGTTGCCAGACCGCCCATCGCGACCCGAAATCGGACCGCTCGTGGCTCGTTCCCACCAACGCCGCCCCAGCCACCTCGGCCCCTCCGCGGCTGACCAGTTCTATCGCACCGGGACCGATCGCCGCTTCTCAAACGGCCCCGGAGCCATTGCCCTCTAAGTCGCGTGCGCTGCTCGGCGATCCCGCGGACGCCACCATGGCAACGCCCACCGATGGACGCCTCTATTCGTTCTCAGCCAAGGATCTCGACATCAAGGACGGCCTCGCGCTCTTTGCCAAAACGCACGACCTCAACATCGTCCCCGATCCAGACGTCGCCGGCACGGTTACGGTGGAGTTCAAAAACCTAACCCTCGACCGGTCGATGGAGGCCCTCCTCGGGTCGTTCGGCTATTATGCCGAGGTTGCAGGAGGCCTCATCCGTATCCGCAATCTGCGCACGGAGTTCTTCACCGTCGACTACCTGCGCCTTGTCCGCAGTGGAAATGCCAGCACCACCGCCAACATCGCCTCGGGATCGGGCGCGTCGGGAAGTTCCAGTGGTGGCGGACTGGCCGCCTCCGCCAGCGGGGCTAGTGGCGATTCCACCAGTGTCTCGATCAACAAGACCGACAGCGTCGACTTCTGGACGGAACTCGAAACGCAACTCAAGGCCATCCTCTCGGGCGCAGGCAAGATCGCGATCAATCGCGTCGCGGGGACCATCATGGTCACCGATCAGAAGGCCAATGTGGACCGCATCTCCGACTATCTGCGCCACGTGAAGAAGACCCTCCACCGTCAAGTGGACCTGGAGGCCCAGATCTTCGAGGTGGTCCTCAGCGACGAATATCATTTCGGCGTCGACTGGCAGAACGTCATGGCAAAACTGGAAGGCGCGGCGTTGACCTCGGGAGGCATGGGGACGGGCATCCCAAGCTCGAGCCTCATGGTCAACAATCCGATCGGCGGAAATACTCCAGGACAACCCGCACTCTCGCTCGCGATCAGCAAGGGGGACTCCAAGGTGGTCGTCGACGCATTGAAGCAAATGGGCAACCTTGAGGTGGTCTCCCAACCGCGTATCCGCACCCTCAACAACCAGGCCGCCTTGATCAAGGTCGGCACCGACAAGCCGTTCTTCCGGAAAAGCACCATCGTGACGACCTCCAACGGCGCGTCTCAAACCCAGACCGACGTTGAGGTCAACACCATCACCATCGGCACCATCCTCTCCCTCACACCTCAGATCGCCGATGACGGCTGGATCACCATGGATATCTCCCCGGTGATCACTCGGTTGGTCGCCACCGCAACGGGACCGGACGAGAGCACGGCTCCGGAGGTCGACATCAAGCAAGCATCGTCATTGGTCCGGATCCCCCAAGGCTCCACCGTGGTCATCGGCGGCCTCATCCAGAACGAACGCTCCAAGAGCGTCCGGAAGATCCCGGTGCTCGGCGACATCCCGGTGCTCGGCTATCCCTTCCGCGGCGTCTACGACAACACCCGCAAGACCGAACTGGTCATCTTCATCACGCCCACCTTGGTTCCATGACCACACCCCGACAGCGCGCCGGCACGGGAACTTGAAGCGACTGCCGGCGGGTCGGACAAAAGAAGTTGGCGGAGAGGGGGGGATTCGAACCCCCGGTGGGGTATAAGCCCACTCACGCTT
>CAZYJB010000055.1:0-10978 GCA_964647675.1 uncultured Verrucomicrobiota bacterium
CGGGCCTCCGTTGACGGCGGACATCCTGTACACCTACCGGCTTAGCGGAATCGAGCAGGACGTGGTCCTGAGGAGCACCCTCCCGCCTCCGGAAGACTTCGGGATGTCCGGTGACGTGGCGCGCCTGGAGGTCCTGACGGAATTCTACGAGGCCCCGGTCCCCCGAGTAATCCCGCACCTGATCGCAAGCGTGGACGACCCCATCCTCCGGGCGCAGGTCGCGGCGCCGGACTGGATCGACGAGCACCTCGACTTTGGCGGTTTCGTCTTTGGCGAAGGCCGGGCGTTTCGGAGTGAAGAAGGGGCGATCGATCTGGCCCTCCACCACGGAGCGCCATTAGTCTCTAAACGCTGGATCGATGAAGGCGGGCGGCGGGTCTTGAGCGAAGCCATCGAGTATTGGGAACTCGATCGGCTGTTCGAGGATCAGGTCCCAGAAGGACAAGCGGCGGCGATTCGCAGGCCCAATTCCCGGCTGGCCGGCGATCGAAGCTGGCTCCATCGCTTGCAGGAAGATCTCACCGCCCACACCGGGAGTTCCGCGGCCTTTGCCAATACAGGGTTGCCGAGGCGTCCCGGATCGATGCCGACTCCCGATCAAAGGCCGATGACGGTGGCCCAGTTTGCGGGACGCGGCGCTCCCGGGGTGGTGATCGATTACGTCGCTCTCGCCGTAAACCTGACCAACTTCACCTTTCGAGGAGACGAAACCTACTACGTCACCAATACGGTGAACCTCTCGGGAACGACCACGCTGGAGGGCGGATCGGTCATCAAGTTCGATCCCCACCTCACCAACGGCGTGAACTCCCGCCTCATGGTCCTCGGCGGCTTCAAATCAGCCACGGCCCCCTACCGGCCCGCGGTCTTCACCGCGCGCGACGATCAATCGGTCGGGCAGTGGATCACCAACAGCCTCGCCAATCCCCTGGCTGGCTACTCGTATGGCATCCACGCCCTCTACTTCCAGACCGCGACCAACACGGTGGACCTCGAGAATGTGCGGTTTCGCTATTCGGATCACGCGGTCCTCTACGCCGGACGGCCAGGGACCATCCGCAACGGGCAGTTCGAAAAGTGCCATCACGCCGTCTACGGATCGTCCGCCGGGACGATGCACCTTCACAATCTGCTGATCCTGGACAGCACCTTCCCGGACGGTGCGCCCTTCAAGCTGCACAACAGTTCGATCTTCATCACGGAGCACGCGTCGGTCGTCAACTCGCCCAACCTGCGTTGGTCCGGCACGGGAGTTTCGACCAATCTCACCCTCCGAAACTCCCTGGTGGTGGGCGTCACCACGAATCAGGGCTACATCGGCCGATCAGATCCGGCCTATGGAAATGCGGAACCGTCCCTGTCGGGGTTGTTCAAAGCCGTGGGTGCCGGCGCCTACTACCTCGCCGATGGCAGTGCTCACCGGGACGTGGGGGTCACCAACATCCACGCCACCCTCGCCACGCAGTTGCGTTCGATGACGACCTTCGCGCCGCTGGTTCTCACCAATCACTTCTCGGCATCCACGACATTGTCGCCTTCGACCAACGTCCTGCGGGACACCAACACTCCCGACCGCGGGTACCACTACCCGCCCCTGGACTACTGCCTGAGCACTCTGAACGTCACCAATTCGACGCTGACCCTGACCAATGGCGTGGCGCTCGGGATCTATGGCCAGAAGGGGCTGGTGCTGCGGGAGAACGGCAAACTGATCAGCGAAGGCGCCGCGACGGCCCTGAATCGGCTGGTCCGGTTCAATACGGTGCAGGAACGGGGCACCAACTGGGGCAACGCGCCGTCGAACTCCTTTGCGTTGCTCGACATCACTCTCGCCACGCCGTCACTGGCGCCCTCGATCAACCTCCGGTTCACGGCTGCTTCCCACCTTGCGGTATCCACCAACAGCACCAGCTCCAGGCGATTGTTGAGCGCAGGCAGTGCCAATCTGGTGGCGTCGCTCGCCATGAGCCACTGCCAGATCGGCGGGCTGAACCTCGATGTGACCTACTCGGGGTCGCTGGCGCAGTCCGTCGGTTTGACCAACAATCTGTTCGACGGCTGCGTGGTCTCGTTCATGGATCTCTCAGGTTTCGGCACCTACACGCTGCGCGCCTTCAACAACCTTTTCCGCGCGGGAACTGTGTCGTTCGACAACCAGGAGGCGGGAAACTCCTGGATCATCCGCGACAACCTCTTCGACAGCTACCTTGTGGCCATGAGCGGCACCTACACTGCTTCCCACAACGGGTTTCGCTCCGGGCTTTCGACGTATGGAAGCTCCTCGAAGACCGGTCTGGTGCCTGACTATCAGACCGGTCCGCTCGGCATGTACTACTACCCGACGACCGGAACCTCCACGAGCCTGACCAACCTGATCAATACCGGTAGCCAAAGCGCCACCAACAGCGGTCTCTGGCATTTCACCAGCAACGTCAGCCTGCTCAAGGAGACGAACTCGGTCGTCGACATCGGATTCCATTACCTGGCCACCGATGGCGCCGGGGTGCCGCTGGATTCCGACTCCGATGGATTCGCCGACTACACCCTGGATCGCTTCGGCTATGGCTGGGGCGATTCCGACTACGACGGCATCAGTGATGCCGAGGAGACCTTGGCCGGCACGAGCACGGTTAATCCGGTGAGCACGGTCCAGCGCAGGCTGAGCTACTGGCGGTTCAATTCGAGTCTGCTCAGTGAGTCCGGGGTGCCGCCGTTCGACACCAACGGCGTGGCCTTGTCGGGAAGCTGGTCGGGTACGGCGGCGTCCATCACCAACACCGATCACCGGCTTCGTTACGCAGTCGAGACCAACGGGAGTTCGCACATCAACGTGCGCAACGGTACGGTCCGGATGTGGTTTCGGCCGAACTGGACGAGCGCATCGGCGGGTGGCGGGGGATTGGGGGCAAACAACCACACCGCGCTGCTGCAGATCGGTCCCAACGTCGATGGGGTCACCTGGGTCCTGAGCCTCTGGGATACCGGGAACCAGATGGACCTCGTGAGCCGGCAGCGCATGCCGGACGGTCGAATCGTGCGGATCGATGCGTTGCAAGCCGCGCTCTCCTGGACGTCGAACCGCTGGTACAATGTCGCTGTCACCTACACCCCGACCAACGCGGCGCTGTACCTGAACGGGGAACTGGCCAGCCACCTGACCCTGCCGGACGCGCGTCCCCTGTACGAGGACTCTGGCCAGCGCATCAATGTGGGCCCTGGGATGCGGTACATCCCGGATCTCATGGTCCGCAGTGACGGCATCCGGGTCGGTCACCGTCTGTCGAGCAACTACGTCAACACCCTGCCTTGCAAGGGCAGCATCGATGAGCTGGAGACGTTCAACTATCCGTTGAGCGCGGTGGAGATCGCGCGGGGCGCCCACACCCTGCCTTCCGGCTCCTCACCGTCGCCGACCCTCGATACCGACTACGACGGACGCAGCGACTTCGCGGAATCGCAGATGGATGGCACGGCGACCAACAACGCCGCAGCGTTCAAAACCGTCCGACTCGGACACTGGCGCTTCAACAGTTCGGGGTTCCCTGGCGAACAAGGGCAGGCGCCCCTGTCGGCGGCCAATCTCTTCTCGTCTTCGGGTTGGAGCGGGACTGCTGCCAACCTGACCACCAGCCGCCTCGCCTATCGCGATGTGGAAACCAACGGCCTCCCCAACTTCAATTGCCGCAGCGCGGGCATTCAGTTCTGGTTCAAACCTTCGTGGAACAGCGGCGCAGGCCCAACGGGCGCCCCGCTGCTTTGGCTTGGCGATCAGGCCAACCCGGGCCTCGGGCATTGGACCCTCCGGCTGGACAGCGCCGGTTCCACCCTTGCCCTGGTGGCCAGCTCGAATGCCACCGGCACCACCCTGGTCTCCAGTTCTGTCAGCTTGTCATCCGGCAAGTGGCACCACGTCGCCCTGAACTGCTCGGCCTCCGACTCGAAGCTCTTCCTGAATGGCACACAGATTGCCTCCGGCAGTCCGGTGGTGAACATCCCGACCGCCGCCGCCCGTGCAGTGGGAATCCATGTCGGAAACCTGCCGGACGGGTCGAAGCCGGTGAACGGGGACCTCGACGAGCTGGAGATCTGGAACGGGCCCTTGAACGTGACCAACATTCAGGCCTCGTACCAGGCGCTGCGCTCCCTGGATAGCGATCTCAACGGCAAGCTGGACGTGACGGAGGAACTGGTTCCGCCGGGCGGTGGACACGTGCCCTTCCTCGGGGAACCGTTCGCGGTGGTCGGCGCCTTCGAAGCAGAGCAGTACGACAACGGCCAGGACGGGGTGGCGTACGACGGCTCCGGCTCCCTCGCTACGGTGTACCGGCCCAGCCGCCTGACCCTGCAGTCCACCACCGACTCCCTCCCGGGCGGACTGACGCTCAGCGGCTACGATATCCATCTGAAGGCGGGCGAGTGGGCCAAGTACACCCTCGACGTCCGGGTCTCCGGGACCTATGCCGTCGAGGCCCGTGTGGCCGGATTCGGCACCGGCGGTGCGTTCCGGATGGAACTCGTGCGGGGAACGACCACCAATGCTACGACCAACATCGTGCTTTCGGGCACCAACTGGACCGTGGCCGGCCAGCGGCTGATCTCACTCACCGCCGGCACCAATATCTTCCGGCTCGTCGGCCTCACCAACGCGGCGTCCCAGTCCTACTGCGGGCGCTTCAATTACCTTACCATCTCGCCGTCGTGGAACGAGGGATTGCAGGGCGCGGTGGGGTCCAGCATCACGGTCACTGGGCTGGTCGCCGACTCGGATTCGTGGGCGGCGGCGACAACCAACACCGTGCTCATTCGGAAGGCAATCGCCGATGTCACGACGTCGCTTGCGTCTCCAGGGAGGATCATCCTCCCGTCTGGTCGGTTCTTCTTGGCGCAGGACCCACCAAACGAATTGCTGGATGCGCAGAACAATACCGCGATCTTCGTTGGTAAGAGTAACTTGGAAATTGTGGGCGCCGGCCGAACCAATACCCAGCTGATTGCCCACAATCGAGCTACAACGCTCTTCTCTATAGGAAGAACGACCGCCACCGGCATAACTGCAGTTTCGAATGTCGTTTTTCGAGATTCGACTCTTGCGGGCCGTCCCCACCGGATCGCCATCAGCCAAGGCGGAGGCAGTTTCACCAACGAAGTTGAGGTTCACTGGCTCGACCTTGCGGATCCTTCCTTTATTACGGGCTCGCTTGTCAGTTGCGACGGCAACCCATCTGGGGTTGCAAGCATGAATATCGTTGTGACCAATTGCCAGTTCCGAAATCCGAGCAACGCCTCGTGGACTATGCGGGGAGGAAATCACTGGGTGGACAGGCTATCTATTCGAAACTGCGATTTCCTCGATCGTGTGCCGCCTGACGGCTACCTGACCAACGCGCTCGCTCCGTCGAGTCTCTCGCATCCCAACACAGTGTCTCATCCCTGGACCACCGCTCACATCGTCGGCAAGGCCGCCAGCGCGCGGAACATGAACGTCGCCGGCAACACTTTCAACGGGAACGTCGGGGTAACCACTGGACCGAACTACAATGAGTATGCGGGCGGGGATGGTCTGCTCTGGTTGCAGGGAGGAGGAAATTGGTTTGCCGCGGATAATGTGGTCACCAATCACTATTTGGAGGCTTTCCAGGTCACCTCGGGGCCGTCCGCCTTGGTACGCAACATCGTTGGAACAGCATTCAGCACTGGATCCTGCACTGCCTTTAACTCAACGGCGCAGTTCGAGGGGGTCACTGGAATCGTTGGAGGAGGCGAGGATTTCAGCACCCACGTAGTTGCGAACTTCGTTACCGGTTCCCGAAACATGGCGCTGGGGAACATTTCGGTGCAGAATTATCAGCATACCTATCGGCTTGATCTGGGTGGAAATGTGGCTCACTTAGAGAGTCTTGGGACGACCTTCTCGGGACTTCCAGGTTCATTCTGCGCGGTCCACACCAATCGATTTCTGAACCTCTCAGGCAACCGACTGACGCAGGGGGGGCACGGCGCGAGCGTCGACCATTTCGGAGGTGGCACCGCCCATGTGCTCTTTAACGATTTCAGCGGGGTTCAGTTCCGAGGCCTCCGCGATAACGGGTCCGCCGAACGTTGGAAGTCAGCATCAGTGGTTGGAAATACGCTCAACCGGGGAGACTCCGATCACTTTATGGGACGTCTCGGGAGCGCATCTCGCTGGCTATTTGCTACGAACCAGTTCAAGGCCGGCGCCGCCGTGGTAGGCGCCCAGATCGATCACGCGTCTCTTCCCGTCCACTTTGTTCCATGAAAACAGTATTCAAAGCCATCTTGGGACCACACATCTTCGGTGCGGTGTTGCTGGGGTACTTGTTCGTGTCGTCTGTTGCTGTCGCATCACCGAGGCAACTGTCCCTAACGCGCTGGAATGATCCGGACTCGACCACGCAGTGCCGAGTGAAAGGGCTAAAGCGGGATAGGTCCGGCAACCTAATTATCGCTGGAAACCTGATACGCACCAACGGGACAACGGCGATGATCGTGCTCAAATACGACTCACGGGGAACCTTATTATGGGCTACAAATTATGCGTCGACTGAGTTTCCACCTAATCGGGTGGAGGACTTTTCCTTGGATGGAACAGGCGCGGTAGTACTAGCCGGAGAACCGGATGTGGTTAAGTTCTCGGTCGACGGAGAGTTTATGTGGACAGCACCTTATGCCGGAAAAGGGCTGGTCGTGGACGGCAAAGATGCTGTCATTGTAACCGGTGTGTCGCCTCAGAACATTGCGACTGTGAAGCTATCGGCAGCGGGCGTAAAGGAGTGGCTGAAGGAGGAAATTTCGGTCCCGGGCGATTCCCTGGCGAACAGCTTTTCCGAGCGCGTTGCCGTGAACTCGCTAGGAGAAGTTTTCGTGGGAGGAATCGAGACCTATCACGTGATTGTTCGGCCTAACGGAGTAGTGCTGAGAACGTACCGTGGTGCCATTTTCAAGTACCAAGGAGACGGAACGCGCGTATGGGAGTTCAACGATGACGATACCTCTCAACTGAGCGGGGGGAGAATGTACCGACTTTACCCGCAAGCCGATGGATCACTGGTAGTCTGCGCAAGTTATGATGTGAGTCCGTTCGTCCTCTCTAGGCAGTATCGATGGATTAGGGGAGATGGTGTGCTTCTTTCCCAGGGAAAGAAGGAGCCCAACGTTATTCCTACCGAGGTGTCGGCTCTCGACATGCAGCGAAATATATTCGGGGCGCAGAACGTAAATTATCGAGATTTCGGCGATTTCGGCTTTATTCGTATTGGCAAACTGACCCGCGACGCCAGTCTGCTGTGGAACCGTGAGTTCGATGACGGATCGAGATCGGGCTATGGCAAGTACGTCTGGGACATGACGCTCGACGGTCGTGGAAGCCTGCTCCTGGCAGGCGAGGTGCCCGGGCCGTCAGCGAGCGGAGACGCGCTGCTGTTGGCGTGCGACACCGAGACGGGGGCGGATCGGTGGGTGGTACGTTACGACGGACCCGCCGGGAAACACGATGAAGCCCGGGCGGTGGTGGTGGATGACGCGGGCGGGATCTATGTGGCCGGAACCAGCGAAAACGCCAAGGGGGGCGCGGATGTGATCCTGCTGCGCTACACCGATGCCCCCCCGATTCGCCGCGCCGGCGCGAACATTGAGGTGGAGTTCCCCGGTCCCGTGGGTGGGTCGGTGTCGATCGAGGGATCGGAGGACCTGGCCCTCTGGAGCCCTTTGGGAACGGCGTTCACCGACCCGATCGGCATCGCGCGTTACGTCGACTCAAACGCGGTCGAGAGCGCCACGCGCCGCTTCTACCGCGCGCGACAGGAGTAACGATGCCGAACCGTGAGCATTCCAAGAGCTGGCAACCTCATCACTGCGCGCCTTCCCTCTTCGTGACTTCGTGGTGAGCTCGAATTAGTCCGGAACGACAACGCTGCGTTCGTGGAGTTGAGCCTTACGTCTCAACTCGGGAGGACGCTGCCTCGCCCTTGAATGGCTGGGGTGCTTGCTAGCGTGGGGCGTTGGAATCACAGCGCCGCGGCATCTGTCCGTGACGCATTCGACGAGCCGGATCCGACAACGAAATGCCTGTTGCAAGAGACGAAGCGGGATGATGAAGGGGAACCTGACTTCTGGTCGAGTTCGGCCAGACGAGCCCCCTGTCCCAGCATCAGCCAGCCGTTCCCGTAGAATCGGCACGCCAGTTCACTGACGCCAGGCTCCCATCCCTGGTGCCTGGTTCAGTCGGGTTCCCAGGCATGGTAGAATTCTCGTTGGATCGCCGGGTGCACTTCCGCACACGGCATCGTTCTTCGCACAACGATCCTTCCCTTCGGGGAGGCCTCGATGGCGAAGGTTCAGGCTCCGGATCTCCGGAATCCCGAACCTTTCGACGTCGGGGCTGCTTCGCCGCGTCCGTCCCCGACTTCGATCACTCAAAACCCAACGGAATAGGGACCACCCGATTCGCGGCAGGCAAAGGAGCAACCGTGCACACGCACCCCACCCGGCCGACGACGGCCAACTTCAAGGCGCAAGCCCTCACCGTTGACGATCTGCGCGCCCAGGCGCCGAGCGTCTTCTCGCCCGGCCCCATGGCCGGCCTCAGCACCCGCTACGCGTTCGTGCCAACATCCGAAATCCTGCAAGCCCTGGGCGAACGGGGCTGGGTTCCGGTCAACGTCGAACAACAGCGCGTCCGCTTGGAAGCCCGGTTCGGCTTCCAGAAGCACCTCATCCGCCTCCGCCGCGCCGAGCAGATGCAGTCGCTCGACGAGTGGAACGCGGAGCTGATCCTGACCAATTCCCACGACGCACTGTGCGCCTACGTGCTCCGGGTCGGAATCTTCCGCCGGATCTGTAGTAACGGACTCGTCATTTCGAGCGACGCGTTCAACGCGATCCGCTTCCGCCACGCCGGCCTGAAAGCCGAGGAAGTCGTGCAGGCCAGTGACCGAATCATCGAGTTCGTCCCCCGGCTTGGAGCCATGATCGAACGCTTCCGAAACCGGCAACTAGACGACCGCGAGGCCCTGGACTTCGCCGCCGGGGCCCTCGCCCTACGCTACGGCAGCGTCGAACAGGCGCCTATCGAACCCGCAACCCTGCTCGAACCCAGGCGCATCGAGGACGAAGCGAGCGACCTTTGGACTGTGACGAACCGCGTCGGTGAGAATCTCCTGCGCGGCGGACTCTCCGATTCCCGCCGTGATCGGCGCGGTCGAATCCGGACCGTACGTTCACTCCGGGGGCATCGACTCGAAGATATCGCTGAACACCGGCCTCGGGTCTCTGGCGGAACAGATCGCCGCCGAGCACAATTGACCTTGGCAGGGCGCTCTCCATTGGAGAAGCGCCCTTTTTTTGTGCCTCGGGATGTGCGCTGTGTGCAGCGCCCGAGGCTGTGTCGCGTCAGCGACATCTGTCGTACCGGGAGGTGGTGGCGGCGACGACTGAGTAGAGCCACCGGCTGATCCGGGGACTTCCGTCATCTGCCGGCGGAGCCTGCTGGAAGGCGCTTCGGGCCAGGGCCGTCGACGCAGTTGCAGCCGCTGCAGGCCGCAGCGAAGCGCACCCTCGGTCGAAGTCCGGAACGTGGGACTGCGCCACGTTTGAAGGCTTCGACCTCCCGGTCTTTTAACTTGTCGCAATGCATCTCCACACACTGTCATCCGGTCATTAGTTCCACAGCATCAACTGGTTGTGCGAGTCAGGGGGTAGATCCTGGGATGCGGTTTGCGCAACCAGCTCCATCAGAGGCACTTGTTCAAACACGTTGACGCTCAAAACCTGCAGGAGTTGGGAGAGGCTGAGTTGGGTGTCGAGTTCCTTGCGCACGATCGCGACAAGGACGTAGACGCAGATGGCGATCCACACCTGGGTCTTCACCGCGTTGTCGGTGGTGCCAAAGAAATGTCGGATTCGGAGGTTCTGCTTGATCCACTTGAAGAACAATTCGACGCGCCATCGCAGCCGGTAGAGCTGGGCGATGACTTCTGGCGGCAAATCGAAGTTGTTCGTCAGAAAGACCAGGACCTTGCCGTCTTCGGGATCGCGGTAGGTGACCCGCCGGAGACGCTCAGGATAGTGCGCAGCACTCTCGGCATTGCGTACCCAGACGACGTGATCGCTGCGGATGCCCGTGCTGCGATCGACCGGGCGCGAAGCCAGCCGATTGAGAAGCACTCCGGACTTGGTGCGCGTCACGTAGAATGCTCCGGCGAGCACGAAGCGGTACAGCCTTTCGAGGTCGAGGTACCCACGATCCATCACGTAGAAGGCGCCCGGCTCCAGCAGCAACTCGTCCAGAACGCCGACATCGGCCTGTTTTCCCTCGGAAATCGCGATCATCGTTGGAATCGGACCGCGGATATCCAAGAGCGTATGGAGCTTGATGGCGGACTTGGTGGATCGGAAGCGCGCCCAAGGAAACAAGCTGAGGCAAAGATCGATCGTGGTCGAATCCAGTGCGTAGACCGTCGAGTCCAGTTCCACGCCCAAAGGTTCATTTGCGTAAAGGCGACGCGCCTGGGCGATGAGGCCTTGGGCGAGGTCGGCGTAGATGCGCCAATCTCGGGCTCGGTTGGCGTCGGCCAGCGTGCTACGCGCGACCGAGGAGCGAAAGCCCATGTGATAGAGTTGGTCCCGGCGGGAGCGCAGACAGATCTCCAGATCTGCGAGACTCTCCCGGTAAGTGATCTGAGCAAAGGCCATCGCGAGAAACTGGTCCCAGCACGAGAACTCACTGACTTTGTAGTTGCCCTTGTAGCGAGCGACGCAGCGGCGAAAGCGCTCCTGATGGATCCAGCTCATCAACTGCGCGAAGACGCATTTTCCTGCTGCCATTTCGCCAGTGTGGCATGCCGGTTGCTTTCGGAAAACGCCCGCCGAGACTCGAATCGATCACACCCGATTCCATCGCCATCCGTCGCATCTCCAGCACGTTATGAATGGACCGTCTCCCCGTGACCGGATGACAGTG
>CAZYJB010000056.1:0-10939 GCA_964647675.1 uncultured Verrucomicrobiota bacterium
GCAGGGGGGCGACAGATGCCTGGCGTTCAACGCCGAATGGCGTGGTCAGGTCGAATGCTGGGTCGCGTGTGCCGGACGGTGTCACGCGGGCTACCGCGGGCGCCCACGTTGCTGACCAACGCCATCACGGGACAGGCCGTCCCCGAAACCTCCGCGCCAGCCATTTCGGAATCGTCGTCGCCTACCGGATTGCCGAGGCTCAGGCGCGGAGCGGTCGATTGACGGGCTTCGCGGCTGGTCCTCCAAGATCCTATCATGTACCTGCTCTCTGGAATCTCAGGCGCCGCCAGTATCGTCGCGTCGCTCTTCCTGCTCTTCGAGCTTGCCGGAAGTCCGCTGATCGGAGGCGAGGCCAATTCGCCTGCCTTCGGGCGCGTTCTGTTTTTCGGCGTGGTCGCCGCCGCATCCGCAGTTATCTCGATCACCTTCCATCGACGGGCGAACCTCGATCCAACTCGGCGGCTCTCCCCTCGACTGATTCGGGTGGAAGGAGTTTCGTTTACATTCGTTGGCGGGCTCCTCCTTGCTGGCGGCTTCCTATGGCTTCACTTCTCGGGTGGAGTCTTCGGTTTGCATTTCATTGGTTTCGTCCTCGGCGGCGGCCTGATTTTGATCAGTCTTCAGAAACTGAGGACCAGACAGTAACCAATAGCCTGCCGACTATAATTGCGAGCGAGGCGGAGGATCCGCGCCTCGAGCTGATTCTCGAGAAAGTGCGGACGCGACGCTTCCCGGGCGCCAGCAAGGGCATTGACACGCGCGCGGGAATCTGGCGGGTTAGCGCGGCGTTCAGGGCGCATCCGGGTCCGCGGAAAGGGCTGAGCCCACCTGTCCAACTCATCGCAGCCATAACCTTGATGCTGCCTGCCTGCGGACCTCAGGCCATAGCAGAGAGGTTATATGTCGACGTCGTCACCGCTTCCGCCACGACCGGATCTCGCGCAGCTCCGGAAACTGGCCAAGGAACTCCTTCACGCGCTGAGATCGGGCGATTCCGATGCCCTTCGGCGATTCCAACAACACCTGCCGCAGCGCGGGTTCTCCGCCGTTGCGACGGCGGGTCCGGGCCAGGTTGCCAAGCTCTCCGACGCGCAATGCGTCGTCGCGCGTGAGCATGGGTTCCCCAGCTGGATCAAGTTGAAGGATCACGTGGAGTCGGTCCTCCTCGAGGGGAGCGATCCGGTCGAGCTCTTCAAGAAGGCCTTCGAGGAGGATGACGTGGCGTTGGTCCGGCTGTTGTTGGCCCGGCGTCCGGAGCTCCGCGCGCGGCTCGACGAGCCCTTGCTCGGGTTCGATTCGCCGCCGATCACGTGTGTTCGCAGCCGGCGGATGCTGGACGTGCTGCTTGCAGCGGGCGCCGACCTCAACGCGAAGAGCCGCTGGTGGGCCGGAGGGTTCGGGCTCTTGCACAACGGGGACCGCAAGCTGGCGGCCTACGCCATCGAGCGCGGCGCGGTGGTGGATGTGCATGCGGCGGCGAGGCTGGGGCTGATGGAAAGCCTGCGGGAGCAGGTCACGCGGGATCCGGCGTTGGTCCATGCGCGCGGCGGCGATGGTCAGACGCCGCTGCACTTCGCCGGCACGGTCGAGATCGCGGAGTTCCTGGTGGACCACGGCGCCGATCTCGAGGCGCGAGATGTGGATCATGAATCGACACCGGCGCAGCACATGATCAAGGACCGTCAGGACATCGTGCGGTTTCTGGTGCGGAGAGGCTGCCGCACCGATCTGCTCATGGCCGCGGCGTTGGGGGATGTCGACCTGGCCAGACGGCATCTGGACGCCGATCCGGAGTGCATTCGCCTGCGGGTGAGCCATCTGCACTTTCCAATGAGCGGGCGGCAGGCCGGCGGGTCGATCTATCAGTGGACGCTCGGTTGGTTCGTGTCGCCGCACGACGTGGCCAGGAAGTTCGGGCATCCGGAGGTGGAGACGTTGCTCCTGGAACGGAGCCCGATGGACGTGAAGCTGCTGGACGCGTGCTGGTCGGGCGATGCCACCGCGGCCGCGGCGCTGTTGCGGGACGATCCGGTTCTGATCTCGAAACTGTCGGACCTGGACCGCCGTCTGGTGGCATTGGCCGCGCGCAACAACGCAACGCCTGCCGTGCGCGTCATGCTCGAGGTCGGGTTTCCGGTGGACGCCCGCGGGCAGCATCAGGGCATGCCGCTGCACTGGGCCGCATTCCATGGCAACGCGGAGATGACGCGAGACATCCTTCGGCACCACCCGCCGCTGGAGGCGAAGGACGCGGATTTTCAGGCGACGCCTTTGGGTTGGGCGATCCACGGCTCCGAGAATGGGTGGCACGCGCGGACGGGGAATTACGCCGCGGTCGTGGAGCTTCTGCTTGGGGCGGGTGCGGTTCCGCCGGCGCGCTACGACGGCCGCGGTACCGAAGCAGTGCAGGAAGTGTTGCGCCGCCACGTTGCGGGCGCGGGTTGAGGGGCAGGGCCGGCGGCTGATTCCGTGGGGGCCCCGACTGATTCCGGGGACGGGCTCCGAGGCCCTGGCGCGCGGCCGGGTCCCGCGTCAGGGCCAGGAACCCTTTTCGTTGGGTCGTTCGACACCGTGAGCGGCGATCTACGAAGATCTCGTATGCGCGTGCCTTCCCGTGGGCGTTCACCCTGGCATTTTTTTACGCTCAAGGCCCCGGTGCGAATGCCGATAGTAGGTATGAAATCAGCGCTGTGCGCCCCGGGAACCCGGGCCAAGCTCCCAATAAAGCAACTCTCTCGGAACTTGCCGGGGTGCGCAGCGCTGATTTCACGTTTTCTCCCTCTTCCTCCGCTCTGATACGTCTTCTCCGGCCGGTGTGACTCGCCGCTGACAGGATCGAGGCTCCGCGCCCACGTTGCGGGCGAGGCGTTTCCCGACTCCTGGTCACGCGGAGTCCCAGTCGCGACAGATTCCGTCTTGAGACCGGGGCTGGTCCTTGATAGATCCCCATCAACGGAAAAGTTGGTCGCAGCGGTGACATGGGGTTGAGGGGATCCCGGAATCCCGATCCAGCTCGGTCGCGCCCGATGGGCGCAGTCTTTTGTCCCGTCGACCGGTCATGCCACTCAAGGATGAGGGTGTACTGAAAGGGTTGTCCCGTGGATCGGCGCCCTTGAGTTCTGACCCCGAACAGGATTTTCGATGAGAGCCAGAAAGACGGTGGACGGCCTGTCCGTGCATGCCATCTCGGGAACTTACAGCGTGTTGCTGGCGCTGGATCTGCCGAGGGCCAAGTGCACCGGACTCCGCGGCTTCGCAATTCACCGCACGGACCACACGGCCGCCGAGTCGGGATGGCTGCTGGGAATGAAATACTTTCCGTCGACGGATCCGCACCAGGCGCCGGGTTCGCGATTTTCGACGCGGGATCAACCCATCCAGGATTTCTCGTGGGCGGACTACGCCGCCAAGCCGGGTCACCGTTATACCTATCGGGTGCTGGCCTTGAAGGGCGCGCCGTCGGCGCTGACGCCGATAGCGGAAACGGCGGTCCGCATCAGGACGGAGTCGCCGGAGGGCGGGGACCACGATGTGTATTTCAACCGCGGGATTGCGGGGTCGCAGGCGTATATGCAGCGGTTTGGTGATCGCCGGCCTGGGGTGCCGGAAGCGGGAGGCGAAAACGATCCGGCGTGGGGGTGGCTTTCGCGGGGTTGCATCGAGGCGATCGAGGAGTTCATGGCGCGGGCCAGGAATGCTGGCTGGGGCCTTCGCGTGGCGGCGTACGAACTCCACCTTCCACGTGTGGTCGCGGGGCTGGCGGCGGCGCTGGGCCGTCAGGTGGATGTGCGTGTCCTCCACGACGACGACCCGAAGACACCGGGGCCGAAGAATCGGAAGGCGCTGCGGGCGGCGGGGATTCCGGAGGAGCGGTTGGTGCATCGGAAGACGAGCGCCATTTCCCACAACAAGGTGATCATCCTGTTGAAGGCGGGGAAGCCCGTCGCGGTGTTGACCGGTTCGACGAACTTCTCCGCCAGCGGCGTCTTTGGGCATTCGAACGCGGTTCACGTGGTGGAGGATTCCGCGGTCGCGCAGGTCTATCTCGACTACTGGAATGTGCTGGCGGGCAATCCTGCCCTCGGCGACTTGCGGAAGACGCTGACCAACCGGGTCCTGCCGCCGTTGCCGCCGCCGAAGGGAACCTCGGTCATTCTGAGCCCGCGCAAGCGGGCGGATGCGCTGGGCTACTATTCGGATCTGGCGCGCCGGGCCAAAGGGGCTGTGTTTCTGACGTTCGCCTTCGGGATGAACGACGTTTTCAAGGAGATCTACCGAAGCGGGCGGGCGCCGCTGCGGTATGCGACGTTCGAGAAGCTGTTGGGCCCCGGGGTGAAGAAGGACGATGTGCCCCGCGCGGAAGCCGAGATGATCGCGTTGCGGCGCATGCCCGAGAATCGCTTTGCCGTCGGAGCCTTGCTGCGCGACAGCCCGGTCGACGGCTGGCTCCGGGAGAGGCTGACGGACCTGAGCCGCAACGTCCGGTATGTCCACACGAAATACATGCTGATCGATCCGCTGGGAACGTCGCCCATCGTGGTCGCGGGATCGGCGAATTTCAGCAAGGCGTCCAGCGACTCGAACGACGAGAACATGCTGGTCATTCGAGGCAACCGGCGGGTGGCGGACATCTATCTGACCGAGTTCATGCGATTGTGGGAGCACTTCGCTTTCCGGGAATGGGCGGCCCAGGCCACTCCGGAGGAGCGTCGCAAGCCCCGCTTTCTCGACGAGACCGATCGCTGGTGGATGCGGCACTTTGGCGCCACCGACCTGAGCGCGCACCGCGAGTATTTCCGCGGTTGAAGCGGGGGTGGGGTGCCTGAAAGGTGGGGCGCCACGGTCGCTGAGCCCGAGCCCTCTCGGCCCTTCAGGCCTCGATGGATCGTAAGGGCGACAGTCCCAAGGCTGCGCCTTGGGCTGTCACCTTTCGCCCCTCCGGGGCTGAGCTCTGGCGCCGCGGGTGAGGTGAAGGGCTGGGGTGAAAGAGATTGATCGGCTCGGCAGGGACGCCTCGCCCCACCTTCATGGTGAGGTGCGAGGAAGGCAGGAACCCCATGCCGGCCTCTAACTCGGACTCAGTGCCGCGAGGAATTTCCGGATCTCATTCAGACGCGCCTTGGCTTCGCGCTTGGTGAGGCGGGGGAACCGACCGCCCACCTGGACCGGTTGGCCATCGCGGGTGAGCATCAGCTTGTCTTCGCGTGATTCGATGGCCGAGATACCGAGGATGGAAGCGAGGATTTTCAGCTCCGCGACCTGCAACAGCAACTCAGTGGCGGCGGGCACCGGACCGAAGCGATCCCGCAGATCCTCGCGGAGACGGCGCAGATCGGAGGGGGTCACGATCTGGGCGAGCCGGCGGTGCATTTCGACGCGGTGCCGCGAATCGGGAATGTAGGACGCGGAGAACGCCGCCACCGCGCGGGGAAGGCCGTCGGACGAAGGCGCCTTTGTCCCGGGTTGCCCCTTGTCTGCGCGGTGTGCCGTGGCGGTCGCGGGTCCGGCGCCTTCCTCGGCGGGATTGAGCGCGACGAAATCGAGTCGCACCTGAACCTCGACCCGCGGGCGCACCTTCTCGCCCTTCAACACGCTGATGCTCTGCTTGAGCAACTGGCAGTAGAGGTCGAAGCCCACCGCGGTGATGTGCCCGCTCTGCTGGGGTCCGAGCAGATTCCCGGCGCCGCGGATCTCGAGGTCGCGCATGGCGATTTTGAAGCCGCTGCCGAGGCTCGAGTACTGGCGGATGGCGGCGATGCGTTTGCGCGCTTCGCTGAGCAGTTGCGCGTGCCGCGGGATGAGGAGGTAGGCGTAGGCCTGGTGCTTGTAGCGGCCCACGCGCCCGCGCAACTGGTAGAGTTCGCTCAATCCGAAGCGGTCGGCGCGATCAATGATGATGGTGTTGGCGTTCGGGATATCGAGGCCGCTCTCGATGATCGTGGTGGAGAGAAGGACGTCGGCCTCGCCGTTGACGAAGCGGGTCATGACCTCCTCGAGTTCGTCGGGATCCATCTGGCCATGTCCGATGACCAGCCGTGCCTGGGGCACGAGCGCGCGCAGCTTCACCGCCACGGTGTCGATGGTGCTGACGCGGTTGTGCAGGAAGAAGACCTGTCCCTGGCGGTTCATCTCGCGCTGGATCGCGTCGCGGATGAGGCGTTCATCGTAGGCACTGACCATCGTCTCGATGGGCAGGCGGTCCTGGGGGGGCGTCTCGATGGTGCTGAGGTCGCGCGCGCCGCTGAGCGCGAGGTAGAGGGTCCGTGGAATTGGCGTCGCGCTGAGGGTGAGGACATCCACCGTCCGGCGCAGCGATTTGAAGCGTTCCTTGTGCAGGACGCCGAAGCGCTGCTCCTCGTCCACCACGACCAGTCCGAGATCCTTGAAGGCGACGTCCTTCTGCAGAAGCCGGTGCGTGCCCACCACGATGTCGACGCTACCGGCGGCGAGTTTTTCCAGAACCCCGCGCTGTTCGCGACGCGAGCGAAACCGCGACAGCAGCTCGACGCGCACCGGGTAGTCGCTCATGCGCTCGGTGAGGTTGTTGTAATGCTGCTGCGCCAGCACGGTCGTGGGCACCAGCACCGCCACTTGCTTGCCGCCCATCACCGTCTTGAAGGCCGCCCGAATGGCCACCTCCGTCTTGCCGAAGCCGACGTCGCCGCAGATCAGGCGGTCCATGGGGCGCGGGCGCTCGAGATCCGCCTTCGCCGCCTCGATGGCGCGGAGCTGGTCCGGGGTCTCCTCGTAGACGAACGCCGCCTCGAATTCGCGCTGCCAGGCGTTGTCGGGGGGGAAAGCGTGTCCGGCCTGCGTCTCGCGTGCGGCCTGGATCTCGAGCAGATCCGCGGCGAGGTCCGCCACGGCGCGTTCGGCCTCCTTTTTGGCCTTCGACCAGCGGGTGCCGCCGAGGGTGTTCAGCGTCGGACGCGCCTTGCCCGCGCCGACGTATTTGCTGACCAGATGCGCCTCGGCGACGGGAACGTAGAGGCGCGGTGCCGGGTCGTCCGGGTTGGACGCCGCGTATTCGATCACGAGGCATTCTGCCCCCGGTCCCGTGCGCGCGCCGCGGTGGCCGGGGGTTTCCGGTGCGGTCTGCAAGCCGAGGAAGCGCCCGATGCCGTGCTCGACATGCACGACGAAATCGCCCTCCTCGAACTCGGTGAAGTCGATGTCGAGCAGCGAGCGTGAGACCTGCGCGTGGGGTGATTTGAGCCGGCGCGGACGCAGCACTTTGTAACGGCCGAAGACCTCGGCGTCGGTGACCACGACCAGCCCGGCGTCGTCGCACAGGAACCCGCGCGCCAGCGCACCGAGGTGGAGGTGCAGACGTCCCATGCCGGACTCGTGGCCGCCGAAGCCCTGTTCGGTCCAGATCTCGCCGAAGCGCTGGCGTTCGCCCTCGTTGTTGCAGAAGACGTGCAGTTCCAGCCCGGAGCGCAGCCAGCGGTGCAGTTGTTGGAAGAACTCGCGGCGCTGCGCCTCGGCAATCGCCGGGTCCGGTGCGCGCACGCCCAGCGGACGGAAGAATTCGAGACTCGTGAAGCGGACCGCGGCGGGCTGCGCGTTCGCGGAGGGGGCGTGGTCGCCGGTGGCGGCGGCGACTCGAACGTTGGCAACCGGGGTGGCCTCGGACAATTCCACCACGTGATCCCCGCGGGCCTCTGCGCGGGCGAGGACCTCCGACCATTGGCAGAAGAACGGGTTACCCTCGGGCACCTGCGCGGCATAGGCGTCGGCGCGCTCCACCAACCTGGCGGGATCGCTCAGGAAGACCGTTGCCGCGCCGGGCACGTGATCCAGCAGCGTGGCGAGGCTCGTGGGCGGAGCAGGGGGGTGCTGTTCCGTGGAGGCGCCGAGCTGCTGGCGCAGGATGCCCAGCTCGCCGGCCGGCACGATCGGGAGCCCGGAGAGGCGCTCGCGCGACAACTGGGTCTGCGGATCGAACTCACGCAACGATTCGACGTCGTCGCCGAAGAACTCGATGCGTACTGGCCAGGGAGCCGAAGGCGACCAGAGGTCGAGGATGCCACCGCGCAGGGAGAGCGTTCCCTTTTGGGTGACCTGCGCCTCCGGCTCGTAGCCTTGGGCCTCGAGCCATTCCACCAGATCGAGCGGGTCGATCCGCGTTCCCTGTTCGATGCGACGCAGCCGGGCGCGCAGTTCGTCCACCGGGTAGGTGCGTTGCAACAGGGCCGTGACCGTCGTCACCACCAGCGGCGCGCGGCCCTGGACCGGCGGCGCGGCCAGTCGCGCCAGGGTGGCGAGCCGTTCCGAGACGACATCGACGTGGGGCAGCTTCGGTTCATGCGGAAGCACCTCCCAGTCCGGATAAAAGAGTGGCTCGGCGCCTGCCTTGCCGGCGGTTCCCAGCCAGGTATTGAGATCCTGCAGGGCGGATTCCTGCGCCTTGAGGCCGTCCATCACCAGGATCACCACGCGATCTGGATGCGCGAGATGTGCGGCGGCAGCGATGAAGGCGTGGGAGGACAGGCAGGCGTCGGGCACCGGGCACGACGCCTCCTTCCCGAGGCGCGCGAGGGCATCGCGGAGCGCGCGGGAGGAGTCGAGGACGGCCGGGAGAAGGGCCGGCTCTGATGGGGGGACGGTCGTGCCCACGATCGATCAATCCCTGGAGGGCGAACGCTCGACGAAGGCGCCGGACCGCTGCAATCCGAGAATTGCGATCCCGACCGCCTCCGTGACCCGCTTCGTTGTCCGTGCTAGGGTGGAGCCGTGGACTGGCAGCAAGTCACCGCTTTGGGGATCGTCGCGATCGCCGTGACGCTCTGGGTCGTCACCCGATTTCGGGCGCGTTCCCGCGCCGGCTGTGCGGGCGGCTGCGGGTGTGCATCGGCCGCGTGGAAGCCTGGTGCCACGGCACCCCCGAAGCGCGAGCTACCTCGTTCACCGTAGTCGTGGCCGTGCAGGCGGCGCTCGACCGCTTTGGCGACCCTAATCGCCCAGGCGAGTTGGCGCAGGCTGACGCCCGCGTCTACGGGGAACGCCGAACTCCGGCTTGCCCTGGGGCGCCATTCCGTGATTGAACGCGGTCGCTCCATGCACCCGCGCCAATTCCCGTCCGTTCCCAGTCCCTCCCTCCATTCCCTCCGGGCACTGGCGACGGTGGTGTTCATCGTCCTCGCATTCGCGAGGGGTTCCGTTGCCGCGGCGGACCTTTACCGCGAACCATGGCGGCCGCAGTTCCATTTCACCCCCGAGCGCAACTGGATGAACGACCCGAATGGCATGGTCTATCATCGCGGGGAGTTTCATCTCTTCTACCAGTTCAATCCCTTCGGCGACAAATGGGGCCACATGAGCTGGGGCCATGCGGTCAGCCGTGATCTCACCCATTGGGAACATCTCCCGCTCGCGCTGGCCGAGGAAAACGGCGTCATGATCTTCTCCGGCAGCGCGGTGGTGGATCACCGCAACACATCCGGCTTCGGAACACGGCGCAATCCGCCGATGGTCGCGCTTTACACCGGCCATTACACGACGCGGAAACTCCAAAACCAACAACTCGCCTACTCGACCGACCTCGGCCGCACGTGGACCAAATACCCCGGCAACCCGGTGCTCGACCTGGGCAAGGAGGACTTCCGCGATCCCAAGGTGATCTGGCACGAACCCTCCGGGCAATGGGTGATGGTCGTGTCGCTACCGGTCGAACGTCAGGTAGCCTTCTTCACTTCGCCCGACCTGAAGCAATGGCGGCGCAGCGGGACATTCGGTCCCCTCGGATCAGTGAAGGGGATCTGGGAATGTCCTGATCTTTTCCCGGTCCAGATCGAGGGCCGGCGGCGGGCCACGCAATGGGTGCTGATCGTCAACGTTGGCTCGGGAGCGCCGGCGGGTGGCTCCGGCTGCCAGTATTTTGTGGGCGACTTCGACGGCCAGACCTTCCGGGCCGATTCGCGATCCCAGCCGGTGCGACCGGAGCCGTCCCTGACCGCCGGCGCGGCGGCCGGAACCGTTGCGGAAGCCGCGCTCTGGGCCGATTGGTCTACCGACTTTTACGCTGCGGTTTCGTGGTCCGATGTCCCTCGCCGTGACGGACGGCGCCTTTGGCTGGGTTGGATGAGCAACTGGGAGTATGCGCAGGACGTGCCGACGTCTCCCTGGCGCAGCGCCATGACGGTGCCGCGATCCCTGACCCTGCGCGAGACGCCGTCGGGCTATCACCTGCTGCAACAGCCGGTGCGCGAACTCGAAGCCTTGCGCACGTCGTCCGCCAAGGTGCGGGGGATACCGTGCTCCGCGGCCGCCACCTGGGCGGCGTCCCGCGGGGATCTCGGAGCGCTGGCGGACCTGTCGATCGATCTCACGGGCGTGGCGCGTGATACGACGTTCACACTGCGGCTCCACACGGGCCCCGGTGAGTTCACGGCGGTGACGGTCGACAGCGGTTCAGGTCTCCTGACGCTCGATCGCACGCGATCCGGGCGCACCGATTTTCATGCGCGGTTTCCGTCGGTTCATCGCGCTCCGGTGCGGATCGTGGACGGTCGGCTGCGCCTACGTCTTTTGTTGGACACATCGTCGATCGAAGTCTTCGCGCAGGACGGGGAGACGGCGACCAGCACGTTGATCTTCCCGACCGGCGGTGAGCGCCGCGTCGAGCTGGCCTGGTCGGGAACCGAGCCCACCGTCAAGCGTCTGGACTGGTATCGCCTGCGCTCGGCGGTTGTTCGGTAGTCCGGCCGGCGTTCGTCCCGAGGTGAGCCGGGAATGCTTCAATCGTCCCCGCGCCTGGCTCTGCCTGGCCGCGGTGGTGACCGTGGCCTTGGCCGCGACCGCCGTGGTGGCGAAGCTGGGGGGTGTTCAGGGCGGTCGCCAACGCGCCCACGGACCGCTGCCGCACGAAGCCTACCTCTGGCAACGCGACTGGGGTCGCGCCGTACAGGAGAGCGTGCGCGAGCATGGCTCTCGTTTC
>CAZYJB010000057.1:0-8206 GCA_964647675.1 uncultured Verrucomicrobiota bacterium
TTCGCGCTCACGTGCCAACCCGCGAGGGAGCGTCCGTCGAACAGCGACCGCCAGGGCGCCTCCGCGGCGGGCGCGGAGCCGGCCGTGAGAACCAGGGCGACGGGAAGGGCGGCGAGGAAGTGAAGGGAATTCATGACGTGCGGACGGTAACGGGCGGGCACCGGTTTGGGGAGTCTCCAGCTGGGGCAGTCTCCAGCTGCGGCGGTTCGGGCCGGGAGTGTCGTCGAGGCGTGAATTTCCACAACCGACGGGGCGTCGGATGCGTTGTCAGGGGGCTCCTATGAACAAACAAAGATTGAGGGTGAGCATGGTGGCAACCGGACTTCTGCTGGCAGGCTTGGGGTCCGGGTGCGTGGTCAGCGTGGGCAGCGACAGCGGCTCGAGTCACGGACGTCCTCGGCCGGAGGTGTCGAAACCGCCGCCGGTCCTGCCGCCGCCCGTTGCACCGGAGGACGCAGGGGTGATCTCGGAGATCGATGCGGCGACGAAACTGAGCTTTGAAGGACCGCGGCTGGAGGTCCTGATGAAGGTCGCGACGCGCCCGAACTTGAGTCCGGGCTGCCAAGTACACCTGGTGAACACCGGGCTGCGCAGCCTCGACTACGATGCCAGCCGCACCACCCTGCTGAATGCCGTCATCAAGAGCCCGACGTTCTCGCCAGCAGGCAAGGATGCCATCCTTCGCCAATTGGAGTACCTGCAGTTCGACGCCAGCCGACAGCAGATCATCGGCGCGATCCAGGAGCGCACCGCCAGTTGGTGATGGGAAGCTGCCTGGGGCCGGTCGCCCGGCCCGACCCCAGGGCCGGGTCACTCCACGAACTCGAGTTCCTGGCGGTGCGGGATCAGGCCGCGTTCGAAGGCGCGGCCGAGGAAGCGCCGGATGGACTCACGGCCTCTCTCTCCGTAGTCGAGGGTCCAATGGTTCACGTACATGCCGACGAAGCGGTCGGCGAGTTCGACGCCCATGTCGCGCGCGTACTGGAGCGCGTGCCGCACCGCTTCGGGACGGTGATCCAGGCTGTATTGGATCGATTGGGTCAGCAGGCGTGACACCTGGCGTCGCGACTCGGGTGCGAACCGTTTGTGGATCACGTTACCACCGAGGGGCAGCGGCAGGCCGTCGTTCTCCTGGCCCCACCACACCCCGAGATCCGCGCAGCACGTCAGCCCCTCCTTCTCGAAGGTGAGCTGGCCCTCGTGGATGATCAGGCCGACGTCCGCGCGGTTCTCGCGCACGGCCTGGAAGATCTGGTCAAACGGCACGACCACGTACTGGAAGCGCGCAGCGGGAAGCCCCAGCCAGAGCTGCAGTGCGAGGAACGCGCTGGTCATGGTACCCGGCACCGCAATCCGCGCCACGGCGATCTCGTCACGCGTCATCGAGCGTTGCGCCACCAGCATCGGACCGTAGCCATCGCCCATGCTCGCGCCGCTGGGCAGCAGAGCGTATTGGTCGGAGACATGGGCGTAGGCGTGGATGCTGATGGCCGAGATGTCGAGTTCGCCGCGCGTCGCGCGTTCGTTGAGGGTCTGGATGTCCTGCAGGATGTGCTCGAACCGCAGCCCCTGGGTGGGGATGAGATCCTTGGCCAGGGCGTAGAACATGAAAGCGTCGTCGGGATCGGGTGAATGTCCGAGCGTCAGGGGCCGCGCAGGCGTCATGCGCGGACGTTAGCCAAGGGCGCGTCCGGGGGGAACGATGGAGTCGCCGCACGTCGGGCGACGGGCCGTGGAGCGGCGGGCTTGCAAGGGGGTCGAATCCCCGCATGGTGCGCCGCGTGCTGACCTTGGAACACCTCGCGGAACTCGCGCGTGCGCACGCCGGCGACCTCGCCCGCCGGGTGACGGACTTCGACGTGGCGGGGCGCCGGTTCCGGTTCGGGGAACGGCCTGCGGTCATGGGGGTGGTCAATCTCTCTGCCGACTCCTGGTATCGCGAGAGCGTGGCATTGACGGCGGAGGCGGCGATCCGGCGCGGGCAGGTGTTGGCGGCGCAGGGGGCCGACCTGGTCGATGTGGGCGCGGAGTCGACGCTGGCGCACGCGGCGCGGGTTGATGCCGCGCAGCAGAACTCGCGGCTGCTCCCGGTGATCCGCGGCCTGGCCGAGGGTGGTGTTCTCGTCTCGGTGGAGACCTATCAGCCAGCCGTGGCCCGCGCCAGTTTCGAGGCGGGCGCGCGCGTGTTGAACCTCACCGGTGTGGATCCCACCGAGGAGATATTCCGCCTCGCCGCCGCGCACGAAGCGGCGGTCGTCTTGTGCTACGTCCAGGGCGAGCACGTCCGTGCGGTGACCGATCTCGAGCTGGGCCGCGACCCGGTGGGGGCGATGTACGAGTACTTCGCGCGCCAGGTGGAGCGGGCGACGGCCTGCGGCGTGACGCGGCTCTTTGTCGATCCCGGGCTCGGCTTTTACTACCGCAATCTTCAGGACAGCGCGGTGCGCGTGCGCCATCAGATGGGGGTCTTTCTCAACACCTTCCGGCTGCGGCGTCTGGGCTGGCCGGTGTGTCACGCGCTGCCGCATGCCTTCGAGTTTTTCGGCGAGGAAGTGAGGTCCGCCGAGCCGTTCTTCGGCGTGCTGGCGGCCCTGGGCGGCACCGATCTCTTCCGCACCCATGAAGTGCCGCGGGTGCGGGCGGTGCTCGAAACCCTCCGCGTGTTTTGATCCGTTGACTTGGTCGAGGCCGCCCGCAAACTTCGGGCGGATGCCGTACGACCTCACCAATTTCCTGCAAAAGTGGGATTACCAGCCCGGCGAGCTGAGGGTGCGACCCCTCAAGGGGCGCGATGGTCGGACCAAGATCCAGCTTCGGGTGGACCTCGGCGTGTTGCAGATGGAGACGGAGGGCCGGCCGGACGGAAAGCGCCCAATGGGGCACGAGTCATGGCTCCACTTCTACCGTGGGCGCCTGGGGGAGCACACCGCCGAGCACGGGAACGCCGAGGGTTTTGCGTTGAAATCGGAGGACTGCCAGCGGCTGCAGCAGGAGGCGATTCAGTATTACCACCGGTACATTTGCCTGTTCCAGTTGGGGGACCATGCGGGTGTCCTGCGCGACACCGAACGGAACCTCGAGGCGTTCGGCCTGCTGGAGCGGTATGCGGACACGCCGGAGGTGCCTTCGGCGCTGTCAGCGTTCAAGCCGCAGGTGCTGTTGATGCGCACGCGCGCGCGCGGTGCCCTGGCGCTCGAGGCGGACGATCCGCGCGGTGCGGTGCGTGCGATCGAGGACGGCGTGGAGGCGATCCGCAGCCTGTTCCGGAATTCCGAGAAGCCCGACCAGGTGGAGGAATCCTCCGAGGTGCGCATGCTGGAGTCGTGGCTGCAGGAACTGCGGCCGCACCTGCCGGTCTCCACGCGCGAGAAGCTGGAGGGCGAGTTGAGTCAGGCGATCGCGCGCGAGGACTACGAGAAAGCCGCGGAACTGCGCGACGCGCTGCGACGGCTCAAGGAGTGACGGGGAAGGCGGCTGCTCGGACGGGCTGTCAGGGCGATGTCCCGGCGGCACCTTGCGTCGGGGGCGTGTCTTCGCGCTTCGGTTCCTCCCATCCGCCCGCCAGCGCCTTGTAAACCGCCACCAGCCGCGTCAGTTCTCGGGTGCTGCTGGCCACGCGCTGATCCTGCAGCGCCAGCAGCGTGCGTTCGGAATCCAACACGCTGAGGAAATCTGCGATACCGTCCCGGTAGCGTTGCCGCGCGAGCTCGACCGCTTCCGCGGCGGAGGATTCCGCTTCGATCAGCGACGCAAGGCGTTCGCGCTCGCGCGCCAGATTCACGAGGCTGTCCGCCGTTTCCTCGAGGGCCAGGAGTACGGTCTGTTCGTACCGGGCGAGATCGCCCGAAGTGCGGGCCTGGGAAGCCCGGATGCGCTGTCGCACGCGGCCCAGATCGAGTGCAGCCCACGATATGCGGGGTCCGAAACCCCAGGCTTCCAGGCCCGAGCCGCTGAATCCGGAGAGGCGGTTGGCTTCCAGTCCCACATTGCCCTGCCAGGTCACGCGCGGGAAGAGGTCGGCCACGTCGACACCGACGCGCGCGGTGGCGGCCGCCAGCTGGCGTTCCGCGGCGCGGATGTCCGGGCGCCGTCGCAACAGGGCTGCCGGATCGCCCGTCGCCAGGTCGCCGCGGTGGCGCGGCAGGGGCGCGGGCAGGGCGAGTTGTCGGAAGAGTGCCGAATCATCCGTGGGGGTGTTCCCGCACAGGACGGCGAGGCGGTGGAGGGTTTGCTCGGTGGCGGCCTCGATGGGCGGGATGCCGGCCAGGGTGGAGTGCAACTGGGATCGCGCGCGCGCCACGTCAAGCTGGGTGCCCTGGCCGCCATCGCGCAGCGCCTCGGCGAGCCGCAGGGTTTCGGTCTGGTTCGTGGCGTTGCGACGCGCGACCTCGAGCTGCGCCTGGAGTCCGCGCAGGTCGAGATAATTGGCCGCCAGTTCGGCGCGCACGACAACGAGGGTTTCGTCGCGGGTTGCCTCGACTGCCGCCACCGTGGCGCGTGCGGCCTCGACGCCGCGGCGGACACGGCCCCAAAGGTCGAGTTCCCAGGTCGCGTCGAATCCGAAGCGGTAGACCTCGTTGTGACGCCGTTGGCGCGCCTCGTCGGGGCGGGTGGCGCGGCTGGTCTGGGAGTTTTCGTAGGACGCCTCGCTGCGGATCGTCGGCAGGAGATCGAAGCGGGCCTCGGTCCAG
Source organism: uncultured Verrucomicrobiota bacterium (assembly GCA_964647675.1). Classification (GTDB taxonomy): domain Bacteria; phylum Verrucomicrobiota; class Verrucomicrobiia; order Limisphaerales; family CAIMTB01; genus CAIMTB01. Next base: position 4,692 of record CAZYJB010000057.1, read on the forward strand.
AGCGCGCGCGCCTCGAGCAGCCGCGCCTGGGCGATGCGCAGGTCGTGATTGCGATCGCTGGCCAGCGTGACGAGCTGGTCGAGCAGCGGATCGTCGAACCGTCGCCACCAGGCGGCGTCGACGGCGTCGGACGGGAAGTCACCCGCGGCCCTCGGCACCTCGTGGCGCGTGAAACGCGCGGGGGCCGGGGTGGAGGGCGCCCGATAATCAGGTCCCACGACGCAACTGCTGGATACCAGCGCGGCCAGGAGGACGAGCCCGGCGAGCGCGGAGAGGCGGCTCGCGGGCTGTTTCTCCTGCGGTGCGGGCAGCGGGCGGAAAGTCAGGTCACGGCTGGGCATGCGGGGAAGGGTGGGACGCGTGGGGAGCCGCGGCGGGCCGGCGCAGGCGCGAGCGGGCGGAGACGGCGCGCACGGTCAGGTAGAAGACCGGGGTGAAGAGCAGGCCGAAGGTGGTCACGCCGAGCATGCCCCAGAAGACCGCGGTGCCGAGGGCCTGGCGCATCTCGGCACCGGCGCCGCGCGCGCTGAGCAGCGGCAGGACACCGAGGATGAAGGCGAGGCTGGTCATGAGGATGGGGCGCAGGCGCAGGCGGCAGGCGTCGACCGCCGCGGCGAAGGGGTCGAGACCGGCCTCCTCCCGTTGACGTGCGTACTCGACGATGAGGATCGCGTTCTTCGAGGCCAGGCCGACGAGGACGACGAGTCCGATCTGGGTGAAGATGTTGTTGTCGCGCCCGCTGAACCAGACGCCGCCGATGGCGGAGAGCAGGCACATGGGCACGATCAGGATGACGGCGAAGGGCAGGCCCCAGCTCTCGTACTGAGCGGCGAGCACGAGGAAGACGAAGACGACGCAGAGCGGGAAGACGAACAGGATCGAGTTCCCGGCGAGGATCTGCTGGAAGAGCAGGTCGGTCCACTCGATGGCAAAACCTTCCGGCAGGTGCTCGCGCGCCATTTCCTCGAGCCGCGAGATGATCTGGCCGGAGCTGACGCCCGCCACAGTGCTGCCGCTGATGTCGGCGGAGTAGTAGAGGTTGTAGCGTTGCAGGCGGTCCGAGCCGCCGATGCGTTCGAGGCGCGCCACGGCGCCAAGCGGCACCATGTCGCCATGCGCGTTGCGCGTCTTCAACTGCGCGACGCTCTCGGCGGTGACGCGGAAGCGCGGTTCGGCCTGGGCGTAGACCTGCCAGGTGCGGCCGAAGAGATTGAAGTCGTTCACGTAGACCGAGCCGAGGAAGGTCTGCAGCGTGTCGCCGATGTCGGTGATGCTCACGCCCATGGTCTTGGCCTTGGCGCGGTCGATCTCCACCCGGTACTGCGGCACGTTGGCGCGGAAGCCCGAGATGAGGGACATGAACCGCGGGTCGCCCTGCACGGCCTCCAGCAGGCGCCGCGAGGCGACCTCGAGCGCGGCGGGGCCGGCGTTGTTGAGGTCCTGCACCTGCACCTTGAACCCACCCGCGTTGCCGAGTCCGCGCAACGGCGGTGGCGGCAGCACGAGCACGCGGCCCTCCTGGATCTCGCCGAACTTGCGGCGGATCGTGGCCAGGAGCTGCTCGCCGCGCAGGGTCGGGTCGCGGCGGTTCTCGAACTTGTCGAGGACGAGGAACGCGGCGCCCACGTTCGGCTGGTTGGCCTGCAGCACGGACGAGTAGCCCGAGATGGCAAAGGTGTGGGCCACGCCGGGAATGGAGCGGGCCAGGGCATCGACGCGGCGCACGACTTCGTCGGTGCGCTCGAAGGACGATCCGTCCGGCAACTGCACGACCACGATGAAGTAGCCCATGTCCTGGGAAGGGATGAATCCCGTGGGCACCTTGGCAAAGCCCACCAGTCCGAGTCCCACCAGGCCGGCGTAGACCGCGAGGACCACCGCGGCGAGGCGCAGGAGGCGGCGCACGAGGCCGGCATAGGCGTCACCGGCGCGCGTGAACGCGGCGTTGAACCCGCGGAAGAACCAGCCGAAGCAGGTGTCGAGCACGCGCGACAGGTGGTCCTTGGGTGCGCCATGCGGCGGCAGCAGCAGCGCACACAGAGCCGGGCTCAGGGTCAGCGAATTGAAGGCCGAGATCACGGTCGAGACCGCGATGGTGAGCGCGAACTGCTGGTAGAACCGTCCGGTGATGCCGGTGATGAAGGCGGTCGGCACGAACACCGCGCACAACACGAGCGCCACGGAGATCACCGGACCGGACACCTCCTGCATGGCGCGGAGGGTGGCTTCGCGCGGCGAATGGCCCGCAGCGATCAGGCGTTCGACATTCTCCACCACCACGATTGCGTCGTCGACCACGATGCCAATTGCCAGCACGAGTCCGAACAGTGACAGGTTGTTCAACGAGAATCCGAGGACGTCCATCACCGCCAGGGTGCCGATGAGCGACACGGGAACGGCCAGCAGCGGGATGATCGAGGCGCGCCAGGTTTGAAGAAAGAGCACGACCACCAGCACGACCAGTGCGACGGCTTCGACGAGCGTCACCAGCACCGCGCGCACCGACGCACGGATGAACTGGGTCGGGTCATAGTTGATGCGGTAGTCCACGCCGGCGGGGAAGGACTTCTTGAGCTCGGCGAGCACGCGATAGACTTCGTCCGCCGTTTCGAGCGCATTGCTGCCCGGGAGCTGAAACACGCGCAGCGAGACCGCGTTGTAGCCGTCCATGTAGGTGCGCGTGGAGTAATCGCGCGCGCCGAGTTCGACGCGGGCCACGTCCGTCACGCGGGTGACGTCGCCGTCGCTGCCGGTCTTGACCACCACCTTCGCGAAGTCCTCCGCCGTGACGAGACGACCCTGCGCGACGAGGGTGTATTGGAAGTCGGTGCCGGCGGGTACGGGCGGCTGTCCCAGCGCGCCGGCCGCGATCTGCACGTTCTGCTCGCGCAGCGCGCGGACGACGTCCCCCGCCGTGAGCTGCCGCGCCGCGAGTCGCTCGGGGTCGAGCCAGATGCGCATGGTGAAGTCCTGGCCGCCGAGCGAATTGGCGTCGGCGACCCCCTTGATGCGTGCGATGCGGTCGCGGACCTGCAGGGTCACGAAGTTTGCGAGGTAGGAGACGTCGCGCGAGCCGTCGGGACTGTAGAATTGCGCGGCGAGGGTGAGGTCCGGCGATTGTTTCCGCGCGGTGATGCCCTGGCGGCGCACGTCCTCGGGGAGCCGGGGCAGGGCGGTGTTGACGCGGTTCTGCACCAGGACCTGGGCGCGGTCGAGATCGGTGCCCAACTCGAAGGTGATGGTCACCTGCACGCGTCCGTCGCTCGTGCTGGACGACGAGAGGTAGAGCATGCGCTCCACGCCATTGATCTCCTGCTCGAGCGGCGTGGCCACGGTCTCCGCGAGCGTGCGCGCGTCGGCGCCGGGATAGACCGCGGAGACGATCACCGTGGGTGGCACGACCTCCGGGTACTGGGCCACCGGCAGGAAGAAGTAGGACAGCCCGCCGACCAGCGTGATGGCGATGCTCAGGACCGCCGCGAAGATCGGGCGGTCGACGAAAAAGCGGGAGAAGT
>CAZYJB010000057.1:8216-10918 GCA_964647675.1 uncultured Verrucomicrobiota bacterium
GGCGGAGCGGAAGTCGCGGGCCGCTCGGGGGCAGCGTTGGTTGACATGGGCGCGCTCGCGGAGCCGACCGTCATGTTGGTGAGCGTGGCCGCCACCCGGGTCCCGGGCCGCACGGCCATCATTCCGGCGATCAGCACGCGGTCGGATGCCGCGAGTCCCTCGCGCACGACGCGGAGGCCATCGACGAGTGGGCCGGTCTTCACGGGCCGCAAGGCCACCGCGTCGGAGGCGTCCAGCGTGAGCACGAACGCACGGCCCTGGTCGGAGCCGAGCGCCGCGTCGCGCACCAGGACGGCCGGGTACTTGCCGTCGCCCGGCACGCGCACGCGCGCGAAGAAGCCCGGAGCCATGAGCCGGTCCGGATTGGGGAAGACACCGCGCGCGCGGATGGTGCCGGTGGCGGGGTTGAGCTGGTTGTCGACGAAGTCCACCACGCCGCGTCGCGGGAACCCGGGCTCATCGCCGAGTCCCATCTCGGCGGGTGCCGGCTTGAAGAGCGCGCTCTCGCGGCGTCCCTCGCGATAGAGCTGCCGGTAGCGGAGCGCGGAGGTCTCGTCGACTTCGAAATAACAGTAGAGCGGGTCGAGCGAGACGATGGTGGTGAGGAGCGTGGCGTTGGCCGTGTTGCCGCCGGTGATGAGATTGCCGGCCGTGACGCGCGCATTGCTGATGCGCCCGGAGATGGGCGCACGCACCTCGGTGAACTCGAGGTCGAGCTCCGCGGACTTCAACGCGGCCTCCGCAGAGTGCACCGCTTCGTCGGCTTGAACCGCGGTCTTGAGACGGGTCTCGAAGGCGTCGGTGGAAATCGCCTTGGTTGCCGCCAGACCCTCGGCGCGCTTCGCTTCGCCTTGCGCGAGTTCGGCGCGCGCGCGCGCGCCGCCCAGCTCCGCGCGCGCGCGATCGACCGTGGCCTGGAACGGCCGGGGGTCGATGCTGAAGAGCAGCGCCCCGCGCGTCACTTCGCCGCCCTCCCGGAAGTGGACCTGGTTGATGTAGCCGGAAACGCGTGCGCGCACCTCCACGGTCTCCGGCGAGACCAGCCGACCGGAGAACTCGTCCCAAGCCTCCACCTCGCGGGCGATCGGGTGGGCCACGGTGACGTTGGGCGGCGGCGGTGTGGCCGGCGCAAGCGGGGTGGTGGCAGGACGGCAACCTGCCATCGCCATCAGAACGGCGGTCAGCCAGGCGCCCCGCCAGATCACAGGCCACGCCGAGGATCGAGAAACGGGGACTCTCGCGACTGGCAGGTCGCCGGCAGCCGGCGGGGTGATGGAAGGCCTGATCCTGACGGCCGCGGAGAGCGGTACGGTGCGCATCGCAGCCGGGACCGTGGGCCCGGTCCCAAGGCCCGGCAAATGCAAACCATGACATCACCGCACGATCGCACCGAGTTCCGCACTGACGTGGCTAACTCGCTGCCTCGCAATGCGCCGGTCACCATGGGCAAGGGGGAGTTTTTCCATTTGGAAGCTTTGGAGGGGAGGGTGCTGCTTTCGGCCGTTCCACTGCCCACGCCCTTGTCCGAGCCGGGTGACGAGTCCGCGTCGGACCTCCCAGCCGAATTGGTTTCCCCATCTCCCCACGGTGATACCTCCCGCACCGGCGGGGCGGCGCTTCCGTCGACCTTGCCCCCTACCGCGCCAGATCTCGGCGCGGTGGCTGGTGCCGTCGGGGCTGCTGATTTAATGGCGGGGACCCTGATGCTTCGTACTCACGCGCTCCCGCATCAACTCCTATCTCGGCGACAGTGGGGAGGGTGAGGTCGAGGACAACGGCGTGGTGATCGAGGTGGATGGAGGCCGCGAACTCGCCTGCAACGGCCGTGACTTCTCGCTGACGTTCCCTGGCAATCTGGCTCGCGACCCAGCCAAACCCGCTGACTCCCAGACCAGGGTTGGTAGGGCCGAATGGCACCAGTTTGACCCTCTCGATTCCCGGTCTCGGATCTACTCTGCTCACCAACTTCGTGGCCGGTGGCATGATGGTGAATCTTTCGGCGGGTATGTCTGCGCCCACGTGAATTCGTCGGACCTCTTCTATTGCGACTACCTCGTTGAACAAATGCTGCCCACCTAGCGCCTGGCGGCGGAGTTCTTTGCCGCACCGCTCGCGACGCGCCTGGGCGGGGACACCGTACGCGTCGTGGTCGTGAAGCGGAACACACAGGTTGCCGTGAATGGCGACAGTGTGATTCTCACCACCCCGGTGATGTCACCTTCCAGGTCACCGTCGGTTGCAGTCGCAAGCGCACGGTGCGCATCACGCCCCCGGTGTGGCTCGAGCCTGCCCCGGGAGAACCCACAGCCCCGGCCGAAATCACCGTCGAATGGGACGCCGAGTCTGGCGCGGTGCTCGAGTCCGCCGACTCCGCCACGGGACCCTGGACCGCGGTGCCGACTTCGGGGATCAAACATACCATTAGGATCCTGAGAGACCGTCTGAAAAGTCAGTGGGGATCCTGTTCTCGATGAAAGGGGCAGATGGCGAGGCGCGAGGAGGGATCCTGCGTCCGCGGGACCAGCGGCCCCCTTTCCTCAAAAACCCTTCGGACGGCGGCTTTTTCGGGGTCGCCCTTCGTTGGCTCGGCCGTCATCCCGCGGCTGCGGGACGGGATGCTCCGGCCTCCCCGCCTTGGGCTCCCTCCAAATTATCTCGCCGCAGGACCCCACTCACTTTTCGGACGGGCTAAAGCGTCTCGA
>CAZYJB010000058.1:0-10874 GCA_964647675.1 uncultured Verrucomicrobiota bacterium
GGTGCCGGCGCCCGCGAGCCGCGCGTTGTCGCGCTCCGACGGCAGGGGTGGCTGCGCACGGTCGGTGGGCAGGGGCGGGAGGATGGGCAACTTGTCGACCAGCCGGCGCCAGGCCGCGCGCTCGTCGGCCGGCAGTCGCTCCCAACGCTCGGCCCGCCGCAGGAACTCCGCGCGCTCCGTCGCGGTCAGCGTGGTGAAGCGTGCGAAGGAATCGATGCAGGACTGGCGCTGCTCGGGCGAGAGTTGGCGGAACCGGACGAGCACGCGTTCCATGGCTTCGCGTTCACGCGCGTCCATGGCGAGCAGCGTGCGCTGCACGCGCGGGGCGGGCGCCTCGAAGAACTGCGACCACTGCCGGCGCGCACGCTCGCGCTGTTCGGGGGTGAGCTGCTGCAGTGCGCCGAGGTCGATCTGCACGCGGACGGGCACGGCCGGCGCGGCGGAAAGTGCGGCGCCCTGCCCGGGCGACGGTGGCAATGGTGGCGGTTGGATCGATTTGAGGCGCGCGAAGTAGCGGATGGCCCGTTCGTGCTGGAGCAGGGCCTCGCGGTCCGGCTCGGGCAGGGAATCCCAAAGCCGGAGGCGCTCGGCGAGCACCACGCGCAGTTCCGCAGGGGCGGCGGCGAGCAGTTCCGCCCGATCCGGCGCGGCGCGGCGCAACAATTGCTGGAGGTGCCAGTACAGGTCGGTGGCCAGCAGACGCTGCTCGCGTTCGGCCTCCGGCAATACGTCGTACTCGCCCAGGCGCGCGGCCAGCGACGCTCGCTGGGCCTCGGGACGCGCCGCGAGCAGACGTTCCCGCTCGGCCGGCGGTTGCGCGAGCAAGTGGCGGAATGTCGTGACCGGCGAAGTCGGCAGCGGAGGCAGGGGTGGCGAGACCAGCGTGGCGGCCGGAACGGCCAGGCCGATCACGGTCGCGAGGGAAAGAGCCGCGAGGCGCAGGACGGGGCGGTTCATTGGAGGGCGGCGAGCAGTTCGTAGTCCACGGGTGGCGCCGATTCCCCGAAACGCTGGATCGCGTCGTAGTCCTGCAGGAGGCCGGCCGGCAGGTCGGCGATGAAACGGAGCGCGGACACCTGGCGCGCAAACTCGGCGTCGGCCCGCGCGTGGTGGCGGTCCCAGAGTCCGATCGCCGAGAACAACACCAGCGCGGCTGCGGCGAGCGAGACCCAGCGCGTCCACAGATTCCACCAGCCCGGCGACGCTGACCCAAGCGTGCGGACGGGCTCGGGTTCGAGAGCGGGTGACGGTGCCGGGGCGGGCGCGTGGTCGCGCCGGATCTCGGTCATCACCTGGGCGGTGAACGACTCGGGGACCGCGGGCGTGTTGAGCCGCTGGCGCCGCAAGGCGAGCGCGAGCGCGTCGTCCTCGTTCCAGGCTGCCGCCTCGTCGGGGTGACGGTTCAACCATGCCTCGAGACGGCGCTGTTCCTCCGCGGTGAGTGCGCGGCGCAGCAACGCGTCGCGGAGGTCGTGGATTGCGTCGTGGTTCATCCTTGAGTCCTTCCTCCTGCGTTCAACCCCGCGGGCCGGGCAAAGTTTCCGGGCCGTCCTGGCGGGTCCACTCGCCGGTGCCGAGGTAGGCCTTCAGCCGGCGCTTGAGCGTCTCGCGGGCGCGGTGGATGAGCGATTTGGTGGCCGAAACCGAAACGCCCAGCACACGCCCGATCTCGTCGTAAGCCAGGTCCTCGTCCTTGAAGAGCAGCAGTGCGGTGCGTTGCGCCTCGGGAAGGTCCGCCACCGCCTCGTCGACCCTGGCCTCGAGTTCGTGGACGAGGACCGAGTCGGTCACGCCACGCGAGCGGGTGTCGGCAAGCTCGCGTTGGCGCGATGCGTCGGTGCCTTCGATCGGCGCATCCAGGGATTCGACCGGGTGCCGACCGCGGCGGCGGAGTTCATTGAGGCACAGGTTGCGCGCGATGGTGAAGAGCCAGGTCGTGAACCGGGACCGCACCTGGTAGCGCGGGGCCGCCTTCCACGCCTGCACGAAAACCGCCTGCGCGAGGTCGGCCGCCTCCTCACGTTCGGGAAGCGAACGGTAGATGAAATTGAAGACCGGCTGCCGGTACTTGTTCACCAGCGTCTCGAAGGCGTCGAGATCCCCACGCTGCACGCGCAGCATCAGGTCGGCATCCTCGTCATGTCCGGCGCCGTTCATCTCCACGCCAGCCTATGCAAAACCGGCAGGAACGGAAAGTTGCGTGGAGGACGGCGACCAGTCCACGCACCACCGCGTCCCTTCAGGACGCGTGACGCTTTTTCGGGGACCCCGATTTCCCGGGGCACCGCGCCCGGGCGATCACCTCGCGGCCCTTCAGGCCGCACGCCCCGGCCGGGCAATGCACAGTCCTGGCACCGGACGACGGGACCTCGGGTCCGACCACACGGCCGCGCACGGGGCCGGGCAACGCCCGACCAGGAAGCGCCGCGCGCTTCATCCCGCCAGCACCGCGCGTTCCTCGGCTGGCGTGAGCCGATGCCAGGTGCCGGCGCCGAGTCCGCCGAGTTCGAACTCGCCGATGCGCACGCGCAGGAGGCGGAGCGTCGGATGCCCGACCGCGGCGGTCATGCGGCGCACCTGCCGATTGCGGCCCTCGACCAGTTCGAGCGCGATCCAGCAGTCGGGAACGGATTTGCGCGCGCGGATGGGCGGCACGCGCGGCGGGACATCGGGTTGAGGGTCGAGCTTCCAGGCACGGCAGGGCAGGGTCCGGTGTCCCTGGATCACGACGCCGCGCGCGAGGCGTTCGAGCGCCTCGGCGCCCGGCAGGTGCTCGACCTGAACCCAGTACTCGCGCGGATGGGCGCGGGTGGGATGCAGCAGACGCGCATTCCAGGCCGGCTCGTCGCTGAGCAGCAGCAACCCTTCCGAATCCGCATCGAGCCGCCCGATCGGGTAGAGCCGCGGCGGGAGCTCGAATTCAGCCAGCGTCCGGTTGGCGGACCCGTCGCGGGTGAACTGAGAGAGCACCCCCCACGGCTTGTGCAGCGCCACCAGCATCGCGGGCACCGTGCGACGGCCGCCGCCACGGCGTCAAACGGCTGTTTCCGGCGCGGGCGCGTTCCTGGCCGGGCGCGACGCATCCGCGCGCTTGCACGCGGCGGATGGCTGGCGTGAGATGGGCGCGGTTCCCTCCCAAATAACTCCATGAGCCCGCTCCTTCCCCGAACCTTCCTGTTCGCGGCGGCCGCCCTCGGCGTGTCGCTTCGCGTCCTGGCCCATTCCGCGGTCGACCCGGCACCCCGTCTGGACGACGGCTGGAAGCGCCGGCAGGCCACCCTCAACACCAATGCCGCGGCTGCGGGCGCCAAGGCGAAGGTGATCTTCATCGGGGATTCCATCACCCAGGGCTGGGAGGGCGAGGGCCGCGAAGTCTGGGCGCGGTATTATGCACATCGCGGCGCCGTGAACCTCGGCATTGGCGGGGATCGCACGCAGCACGTGCTGTGGCGTCTGGACAACGGCAACCTCGAAGGACTCTCGCCCAAGGCGGCGGTGGTGATGATCGGCACCAACAACTCGAATGGTGAGGACAACTCGGTGGACCAGATCGCCGAGGGCGTCACCGCCATCGTGCGGCGTCTGCGCGAAAAGCTGCCCGGCACCAAGGTGCTGCTGCTCGGCATCTTCCCGCGCAGCGAGAATCCGTCGCCCCAGCGCGGCAAGGTGCTTCAGGTCAACCAGGTCCTGCAGAAGCTCGGGGATGACCGCGACGTGTTCTACCTCGACTTCGGTCACCGCTTCCTCGACGCCTCCGGTCGCATCCCGCGCGACCTGATGCCCGACTACCTGCACCTGTCGCCGAAGGCGTATGGAATCTGGGCGGACGCCATCGAGGCGCGGCTGGCTTCGATCCTTGGAGATACGGCGGTGACCCCCGACGCGGCGGCGGCCGGCAAGGCGGGCGCCAGCCTTTCCGGCGAGTGGGTGATCACGATCCCCGGGCCGAATCAGGAGCCGATCGACATGCCCTTCCTGCTCAAGCAGGACGGCAACACGGTGACCGGCGCCTTCGATCGTCCCGACGGACGCAAGCTCGAGATCCAGAATGGCCGGGTGGACGGCCAGACGGTGCGCTGGACGATGAAGCGCGATCGCCCGGGTGGGAGCTCGATGACCTACGAGATGACCGGCACCGTGGACGGCGCGGCAATGACCGGGAAGGCGACCACCGAGATGGAGGGCAATCCCGTGACGATCGCCTGGAAAGCAAAGCGCCGTTGAGCGGCGGCCGTCGAACGCCACGATCCTTGACGGCGACGCGGGCGGGATGGGAGAGCTGAGGCACGCATGGCAGACTGGGCAAACAAGGCACGGCCGGGAGCGCCCCGGTACGGGCCCTCGCGGCCGGACTTCGGGAAATGGCTGGGGCGCGTGCCCTGGATCCTGGCGGCGCTGTTTCTGGTGATCGGCCTCTTTTCGAGCTTCTACACCGTGCCCGCGGATTCGGAGGCGGTGGTGCTGCGTTTCGGCGCGTATGAGCGCACCGTCACTCCGGGACTGCGCTTCAAGCTCCCCTGGGGCATCGAGCGCGTCACCACCGTGCCCATCAAGCGGCAGCTCAAGGCCGAGTTCGGTTTCGGCACCCCGGGTGCCTCCTTCTCCTACCAGTTCGCCGACGCGGAAGATCGCGCGCGTGAAAAGGTCATGGTCACGGGCGACCTCAACGTCGCGCTGGTGGAATGGGTGGTGCAGTTCCGCATCAAGGATCCCAAGGCGTTTCTCTTCAACGTGCGCGATCCGGAGTGGACCCTGCGCGACGTGTCCGAGGCCGTGATGCGGCAGGTGGTGGGGGACCGCACCGTCGATGAGGTGATCACCATCGGGCGACAGGAGATCGAGTTCGATGCGTTGCGCGAGCTGCAGCGGCTCATCGACCTGTACGAACTGGGCATTACCGTGGACCAGGTGCAGTTGAAGGATGTCAATCCGCCCGAGGCGGTGCAGGCGTCGTTCAACGAGGTCAATCAGGCGCAGCAGGACCGCGAGCGCGCCATCAACGTGGCCAAGGGCGAGTTCAACAAGGCGATCCCGCAGGCCCAGGGCACGGCCGACCAGCAGTTGCGCTCGGCGGAAGGCTACGCCTTGAAGCGCGTCAACGAGGCCGAGGGCGACACCGCGCGTTTCCTTGCGGCGCTGGCCCAGTACGAACTGGCGCCGCAGGTGACGCGCCAGCGGCTCTACCTCGAGACCCTGCAGGAGGTGCTGCCGCGCCTCGGCAAGCGCGTGGTGATCGACGAGTCGCTCAAGCAGGTGCTGCCGCTCCTGCAGTTGGGCGACGACGCGCGCCCGGCTGCCGTCAATCCGCCGCGCGTTGGCAATCGAGCCCGGAGCGAACCATGAACCCCTGGAAGAGTGCCATCATCGGGGCCGCGGTCATCTTCGGCCTGCTCCTGCTGCCCTCCGCATTCTACGTGGTCGATGAGACGGAACAGGTGATCATCACCGAGTTCGGCAAGCCGAGGGGCGCGCCCATCACCGCGCCCGGACTCTACTTCAAGGTGCCGTGGATCCAGGAGGTCCACCGCATCGAGAAACGGCGGGTGGAGTGGGACGGGCGCCCCACCGAGATGCCGACCAAGGACAAGACCTACCTGGTCGTCGACGCCTTCGCGCGATGGCGGGTGAGCGATCCCGAGACCTACTTCCTCCGCCTGCGCGACGAGCGCAGCGCGCAAAGCCGCCTGGACGACATCATCGGCGGCGAAATTCGCACGGTGGTGGCCAGCCATGAGCTGCTGGAGATCGTGCGCAGCGACAAGGCACGCGTGCCGGTGCGCGACGTGCCGGTGGCCAGTCAGTTCACGCGAGCCGTGGCGTGGCCGCCAATCCGCACCGGCCGGCTCGCCCTGGAAAAGCAGGTGCTCGAGGCCTCGGCGCCGAAGCTCAAGGTGTTCGGCATCGAGCTGCTCAACGTCCAGTTCACGCGCATCAACTACAACAACGCGGTCGTGCAATCGATCTACCAGCGCATGATCAGCGAACGCCAGCAGATCGCCGAACGCTTCCGGTCCGAAGGACTCGGCGAGGCGGCGCGCATCCTCGGCGACCGCGAGAAGGAACTCGCCTCCATCGAGTCCGAAGCCTACCGCAAGGTGCAGACGGTCCGCGGCGAAGCCGACGCCCGCGCGTCACAGATTTACGCGCGCGCCTACGGAAGTTCGACCAACGCGCCCGAGTTCTTCCGGTTCCTCAAGACGCTGGATACCCTCAGCAAGGTGACCGACGGCGACACCTCGGTGATCCTCAGCACCGACAACGATGTGTTCCGGATGCTGAAAGAACCGGCCCGGTGAACGACCGCCGATGGAGCGCAGGCGTGGCTCCCGGTCCCATCGACCGGTCGACCGATCGACCGAACCGACACAAGGAGAAATGAAGACGATCAAATTCCTGAAGGCCTGTCTGGGCTCGACGGTGGTGTTGTGGCTGGGCATGGCCCCGCTGGCCTCGGCAGTGGCGCCGATCGACCTCTGGCCCGCGACGCCTCCCGGCGAAACCAAGGAGATCGGTCCCGAGGTGGATATCACCAAGCCGACGGATCAACTCGTCGCCGGCAAGCGCGTGATCCGATTGGGGCAGGTCGGGCGCCCCACGATCGAGGTGTTCCGGCCGCCCGCAGACAAGGACACCGGCGCCACGGTGCTGGTCTGCCCGGGCGGCGCGTATCACATCCTGGCGATGGATCTCGAAGGGACCGAAGTCTGTGAATGGTTGAATTCGGCCGGGATCACCGCGGTGCTGCTCAAATACCGCGTGCCCCGCCGCGAGGGACTCGAGAAGCACGCGGCGCCGCTCCAGGATGCGCAGCGCGCGATGAGCCTCATCCGCAAACAGGCCACGGACTGGGGCATCGACCCGAAACGCGTCGGGGTCCTCGGCTTCTCCGCCGGCGGACACCTGGCCGCGGCCGTGAGCACGGCTCCGAAGCGAACCTACCCCACCGTCGATGCCGCCGACGAGCTGCCGTCCCGGCCGGACTTCACGGTGCTGGTGTATCCCGGCTACCTGACGGTGAAGGAGGAGAACGATCGCGTGGCGCCCGAACTCGCCATCGACGGGCAGACGCCACCGACCTTCCTCGTCATGACCCAGGACGACCCGGTGCGCATCGAGAATGTCCTCCATTACGCCCTCGCCCTGAAAAAGGCCGACGTGCCCACCGAGGTCCATGTGTATCCCAAGGGCGGCCACGGCTACGGGTTGCGCCGCACCGAGCTGCCGGTGACAGCGTGGCCGGACCGCGTCCAGGACTGGCTGAAGGCGGGCGGCTGGTTGAAGCCGGCGGCTGCGAAGTGAGTTCCTTCTGCCCCGGGGGGTGCGGTCAGAGCAGTTCGAGCGCGCGGTGCAGATCGGCGTCGGGGTTGTAGAAGTGCGGCGAGAAACGCAGGTACCGGTTGCCGGCGCGATCGGTGCGCAGGGAACAAACGACTCCGGCGGCGGCCAGTCGCTGGTGCAGCGCCGGCAGGTCGGTTTCGGTCCGAGTGATCGACACCATCCCACTCTGATGCTGGGGAGGGGCGTCCGCGCCAACCACGTTCCATCCGCGCGCGAGGCATCCCTCCACGAGCAGCGCGCGCTTGCGCAGCAGTTCCGCGCTGATGGCCTCGACTCCCACTTCGAGGATCAGCCCAAGCGCGGCGTCGAGCCCGCACAACCCGAGCATGCTGTGGCTGCCCGCCTCGTAGCGTGAGGCGCCGGTGCGGAAGGCGAGCGTCTCGCGCGCCACGAAATCCGGACAACGCACATTGTGCCACCCGAACGTGCGCGGCTGGAGGCGGTCGAGCCACTCCTGGCCCACATGCAGGAATCCGGCGCCGCACGGACCGAGCAGCCATTTGTGCGAATCGGCGGCCATGAAATCCGCATGCGCCGACGACGTGGGAAACGCGCCGAGGGTCTGGATGCCGTCCACGCAGAAAGCGATGCCGCGCCGCCGCAGTTCCTCCGAGATCCCCTCGAGATCGATGCGCCATCCGGTGATGAAATGGCAGGAGGCCAGCGCCACCAGGCGCGTGCGGCCGTCGAGGCGCGCGAGGACATCGCTGATTTCGATGCGCCCCAGGCCGGCGGGCGTCAGCGCGCGTGCCTCGACGCCCTGCGCCGCGAGCGCCATCCACGGATAGACGTTCGACGGGTAGTCGTCGAAGTAGAACACCACGTTGTCGCCGGGCTGGAATGGGAACCCGGCCGCCACGGTGCTGAGTCCGATCGAGGTGGGTCCGACGAGCGCGATCTCTTCGGCGCTGCCGCCGACCAGTTGCGCCGCCCGTTCGCGCGTGCGGCGGACGAGCGAATGGAGCACCGGCAGTTCCTGGTCGTCGACCGCCGCCTGCTGTGCATACGTGGCGACGGCGTCCGCGACGCGGCGCGGCAGCGGGCAGACCGCCGCGTGCGCAAGGAAGGCGCGCTGCGCGCACACGGGGAACTCACGTTGGCGAAGGTCGTCGTCGGTGAGGAGCGGGTGACGGGACGGCATGGAGGGGGGAGGTCCGGGGCGCGAAGGCGGAGGCGGGTCCGAGGACGCATCAGTGGGAAATCCGCGAACCGGCCCGGGTCACTCGATATCGGCGATGGCGCCGTAGAAACCGAGCCAGAAGGAAACGATCTGCCAGACTGCGGCGAGCATGACCGCTCCGTAGAGGAGTCCGGTGAGCAGCGCCGCCGCGGTGCGCATGAGGCGGAGCCCTTCATCCTGGTAATGCTCGCTGAGCAGCGGAAGGGCGTCGTCGACGCGGCCGGAGAATTCGCTGGTGGAGTAGAGGCTGGAGAAGTGCGGCGGGAAGGCGGCGCTTTGCAGGATGAGGTCGCCCGCCGATTCGCCCTGGTCGAGGCGCGGCACCCAGGTGTCGATCTCGCGTTCGAGGGCGGGGGATCCGCTCGCCGCGGCGGCCGTGGGCCAGGCGCGCGTGGCGGGAACGCCGGCGTTGAACAGGGCGTCGAGTGCGAGGCTGAATCGCGAGAGGGCGACGGCGCGGCGTGCCCTGCCAAACACGGGGATGAGCCGTGTGATCGACTCGAGCAGGGAACGCCAGGTGCGTCCCTGGCTGCCCTGCGACGCGAACACCACGAGGATGGCGACGATGTAGAACGGGGTGAAAAAGGCGGCCTTCCGCGACAGGAATTGGAGGACGTCGCCGGTCTGCACCAGCGCGATCAGGTGGCCGACCGGCATGATGAGGAAGGCGACGTGGAAGAGGATCGCCGGGTAGGCCAGGCCGAAGAGGATCTGGCGCATGAGCCGCGCGCGGTCCTGATAGGCCTTCGCGAGGATGCGGCACACGGCGTCGAGCCGCCCGCTCTGCTCGCCGGCACCGAGCAGGGCGACATCGAACTCCGGTGCCCAGCCGCCGAGGGCGTGCACCGCTTCGTCGAGCGTGTTGCCGCTGCGCAGGCGGTCCAGGATGCGCAGGATCGGCCGGCGCAGGCCGAGCGCGGGCGGATTCCGCTCCAGCAGTTCGAGCGTGCGGATGAGGGGCAGGCCGGAGGCCAGCGAGGAGCCGATCTGATGATAGAAATCGGAGCGGGCCGCCAGTTGGGTGGGGAAGAAGATGAAGGCCATGGCCGGCGGCCCGCGGCCCAGGCGGCGGAGCGGGCGATCAGAGGTACGGTTCGATCGTCTCGCGGATCGCGCGCTTGCCCTTCGCGCCGCGCATCTGGTCGACGATCTGGCCGCCCTTGAACACGAGCAACGTGGGGATGGCCGTGATCCCGTACTGGGCGGCCAGCGCGGTCTCCTTGTCGATGTCGACCTTGGCGATGGCCAGCTGGCCGTCGAGCTCGGTGGCGAGCTCATCGAGGACCGGGGCGATCATCTTGCACGGGCCACACCACTCCGCCCAGAAGTCGACCAGGACGGGAGTGGTGGATTTCAGAACATCGGAGTCGAAGCTGGCTTCGGTGACATTCTTGATGAGCGGGGACGCCATAGTACGTACGACAGGTGTCTATTCGAGGCAGGAGCGATGGGCCGGGACGATCGGATGGGGGGTCGCGGTGCGTCCCGGATAAATGCGGTAAAGTTGGATCAGCCTTCGATCTGAATCTGCATGGCAATCAGCACCACGTGAATGAGGAAGGCGAGGCCAAAAATGGCGGCGGCGACAGCGAGGCCCTTGTCGAGGCCCGAGACACCACCTCCGACGTACACGGGAGCCAAAGGACGTGGCGCCGGCGCGGCGGCTGGCGCTCCGAGCGGTGCGGCAGGCTTGGCGGCCGCCGGTGACGCGGCGGGCGCAGGCTTGGCGGCGGCCGAGGCCATGGGCGCCGGTGCGGCAGCTCCGGGCGCGGCTGCCGGCGCAGGCGACGGGAGGCGCACCGTGGGCGCCGCGGTCGGCTTCGGCGGCAGTGCGATGCGGACCGTTTCCTTCTTCGGCTGGACTTTGGCGGCTTCGCCCGGCGTGGGCGGAACTGGCGGGGTGCTGGGTGCGTTTTCCGACATAGGCTTCGGGCGAAGCTAGGTAGGCCGTCGGAAGGGTGTCAAACCTTTTGGCCCGCTCAAAAAAGAACCGGAGGCGAGAGCGCCTCCGGTGCATGAAAAACAATTGCGATTCCGATGTGCGGCGTGCGTCTCAGTGGCGATCGCCGTAGGAGCGACGCTCGCCGCGATCCCCGCCGCCACGACCGCCACCCTCACCACCGCGGCCGTAGCCACCACCGCCGCCGCCGCGGCCATAGCCACCCCCACCACCGCCGCCTTCGCGGGACGGACGTTCCTCCTTCGGGCGTGCGACATTGACGGTCAGGTTGCGACCTTGGAACTCCTGGTTGTGGAACAGTTCCACCGCCTTGTTCGCCTCGTCGGGGGTCCCCATCTCAATGAAGGCGAATCCGCGCGATTTTCCGGTGAACTTGTCGAATACGACGTCGGCCGC
>CAZYJB010000059.1:0-10869 GCA_964647675.1 uncultured Verrucomicrobiota bacterium
GCCCGTAGGGACCAACTGGTCGGGAAGATCGGAAAGGCTGGGAGCCGCGTTCTGCGCCTCGACGGTGACCGCGAAGGTCTGGGTCCCGCTCAGCCGCCCATCGGTGGCCGTCACGGACACGGTGGTCTTCCCGCTGGCATTGGCCGCGGGCGTGATGCGCATGGTCCAGCCCACGCGCCCCAACCCGATGGCGATGCCTTCGGCCGGGATCAGCTTGGGGTCGCGCGAGGTGGCGGAGACCCGGATGGATGAGGCCGCGGAATCAGCGTCCGTCACGGTAAAGTTGATGGCCGGGCTGGCGATCCCTGCCACCAAGGTCTGATCGGGGATGGCTGAAATGACGGGGGCCTCCGCCGCTGGGGCGAGGGCGGGGAAGGCCACGAAAAGAAAGAGGAGAGTGGCACCGAGGATTCCCATCCCGGGCCGGGGCATCCGGGGGAGCCCCGATTCGACACGCCATAGGCGCGATGGAGGCATTGGTTTCATGTCGTCCCTTGCTCCAGCCCGCCAGCGTCGGGACACACCAGGGCCGGTTGATCCGAGTTCACGTGAAAGAGCGAAAGCCCGGATCCGGCTGCGCGCAGCGATCCGGTGGGCCCCGCGTTGTCCGGGGTTTCCAGGCCGGTGCGCGACGCGCCCGGCCGTACATTCGGAGCGCGCGGACCGGCGCCGAGGCGGTCATGTACCGCGGGCGCGACCGGCGCCACGCCGGCATCCAGGATCTCTATCGTCTCGAAGTTTTCGGCCAGGACCGGCTGACGTCCCGCGGAGGTAATCGTGGTCCCCGCCTCGACGGTCACCAATCCGTCGGCGTGGTACACCAACGCATCACCATCGCCCGCCCCGGCATCGAGCGCGTACGCGATCACGGCATCCGGGGTGACCTCGAACGTGTCGTCGAGAGCGGTGCCGAGGATGACCTCGATGCGGTTGCCGGGGTGGGTCACCGCGTCATCGCCCGAGGTGGCCTCAAGGCCGCCGTCCAACTGCACCACCAGCCCGGTGGAAAGTGTCGTGGCGTCCAGGACATCGGTGCCCTGACCCACGCCCTCAGCCAGGGCATCCACACCCCAGTCATCGGTGAGCACATAGGTGTCATCTCCGGCGCCTCCGCCCAACACATCGTTGCCCGCGCCGCCCTCCAGTCGATCCGCCCGCGTTCCGCCGGTGATCAGGTCATTGCCCTCGCCGCCCGAAAGCGAGACGCCGCCCAGGGTGAACGCCGAGGCATCGAGCAGGTTCGCACTGTCGCCGCCGGTCAACTCGGCGCGCTGGATGCCCGCGAGAGTATCCACCTCCGCACCGATGGTGAGCTGCGCATCGGTCAGGGCCATATGCGCGTCGCGCGCTTCCACGACCACATTGGCGAGGCCGCCTCCGCCGAGAAGGGTATCGTTCCCTGCCCCACCGGTCAGGCGGTCGTCGCCCGAACCCCCGCGCAGCGTATCGTTCCCACCCGCACCCTCGAGGATGACCGGGCCAAGGGTGAACGCCGAGGCATCCAGCGTATTGGGCGAGGCCCCGCCGACGAGCGTCGCCGTCTCGATACCGACCAGCACATCCGTTTCAGCCGCGATGACCAGCGAACCATTGGTGAGAACCATGTTCGCATCCCTCGATGCCATCACGCGATCCGCCGTGGAAATCCCGCCGCGCAGGGTGTCCGAACCCAATCCGCCATCGAAGGTCACCGGGCCCAACGTGAAGGCGGTGGCATCGAGGACATTCGCACCTGCGCCGCCCGTGAGCACTGCGCCCTCGAACGCGGAGTGCGTGTCCACGTCCGGCCCCACGGTAAGCGTCGCGTTGGTGAGGTTGAAGTTCGCGTTGCGCTCTTCCACCAGGAGATCGGTGCCCAGGCCACCGACGAGCACGTCATTCCCGCCGGCACCGGTGAGCGCATTGTCGAGGTCGTTGCCGGTGAGCGTGTCAGCCAGTGAGCCGCCCACGAGATTCTCGACCGAGGCCCCGGTGGCGAGAGCGAGGCTGAAGGTTGCCGTGATCTCCTGGGGTGTCGACAGCGCGAGACTGAACGTGACCGACACCGTCGTCGTGCCGGTGAAGTCGAGGGTGTCCACCCCTCCGGCCGTCTCGTCGCCCTCCACAATCAGGTCGCCGCCCAGGGGCAGATCGGCGTCGAAGAGGTAGGCGTCGTCGCCCGGCCCGCCGGCGAGACGGTTGCTGGCGCTGTTGCCGCGGATCCGGTCGCCGAGACTACCGCCCACGACATTCTCGAGGCGGTCGCCCGCTCCGAGGGCGAGGGTGAGATTGGCGTTCACGACCTGGGCCAGCGGTGCGCCGAGGTCGATGACCACGCCCAGGGTGGTGGTGGCCGAGAAGTCGAGCGTGTCGCGACCGGCGAGGGCGGCCTCCGTGATCGTGTCGCTGCCCAGCGGGGCGTCGGTGTCGAAGGCGTAGGTGTCATTGCCCGCGCCGCCGTTGAGCGTGTCATTGCCCGGACCACCCTCGAGCACGTCGGCTCCGCCCTCGCCCACGAGCGTGTCGTTCCCCGCGCCGCCCACCAGGTGATTGGCAAGGACGTTGCCGGTGATTGTGCCGCCGCCCGTGCCCTGCCAGACGTTCTCGATGTTCCGCGACGACCCCAGTGTGAGGCTGAGGTTCCCGTTCACGACCTGCAGCGCGGCGATCCCGAGATCCACGCTCACCGCAGCCGCGGTGTCCGCCAGATCCAGCGTGTCGACGCCACCGTCCGTATTCGCCAACTCCACGATGGTGTCGGAACCGAGAGCGGTGTCGGCGTCGAAGACGTATGTGTCATCGCCCCAGTCTCCGGTCAGGACATCATTCCCGCCGAGGCCGACGATGCGGTTGTCGAGCGTGTTGCCGTGGAGGCTGTCGGCCAGCGCGCCGCCGACCAGGTCTTCGATCGAATGGCAGGTGATGAGCCTCAGGCTGAGGTTGGCATTGACCACCTGGACGAGCCCGCGCCCGAGGTCGACCGACACCGGCAGCGTGGTGGTCAGCGCGAAGTTGAGGGTGTCGCGACCGCCACTGCCCACGTTCTCCCACAGCAGGTCGGAGCCCTGCGCCACGTCGGCATCGAACAGGTAGACATCGTCGCCGTCGCCGCCCTCGAGGTAGTCGTTGCCCGCGCCGCCGCTGAGTGCGTCGTTGCCTCCGCGTCCCTGGAGGTGGTTGTTCTTGTTGCTGCCGATGAGCAGGTCCTCGAGGTCACCGCCGATGATGTTCTCAACGGCGCCGGCGACCGGGATCGTCAGGCGGAGCACCATGGTGTTGGAGGGCTGCAGCCGCGCGGTGTCCTGGGCCAGCGCGCTGGCGAGACTGAAGCTGATACGCGCGGAGGTCGTCGGCGAGAAGTCGAGGGTGTCGTTGCCGGAGACATCGGCGATGGTGTCGGAGCCGAGGGCCGAGTCGGCATCAAACAGGTAGGTGTCGCGTCCGGCGCCGCCGTTGAGGCTGTCGTCCCCGGCGCCACCTTCGAGCGTGTCCCGGCCGGTACCGCCAAGCAACGAGTCCTGGCCATCGTCACCTCGCAGGATCGTGGTGCCGGTGAAGGCGGACGCATTGATCGTATTATTGCCCGCGCCCCCGGTGAGGGTGGCGGCCTCGATCCCGAGCAAAGCATCGGTTTCTCCGCCCGAGAAGGTCAGTTGCGCATTGGTGAGCGTGATGAGAGCGACGTTGCGGGATTCGACCACGCGATCGACCCAGATCTTGACCGTCGGGAACACTTGATTGGCGCCACCGTTCAGCGTGTCGTTCCCCAGCCCGCCGGTTAGCGCGTCGTTGCCTTGCTGGCCTTCGATGAGGTTGACCCCCGCATTGCCGATCAGCACGTCGTCTCCCGCACCGCCACGCAGGTTCTCGAAGGCGGTGTCGGAGGAAAGGATCAGCGAGAGGTTCGAGTTCACCACCTGGGTCGTGGTGATCCCCAGGTTCACCGTGACGCCGAAAACCGTGGTGGGATTGAAGTCGAGGCGATCGGTTCCGCCACCGCCCGTTTCCACCAGGGTATCGGTGCCGAGGCTGGAATCGGCATCGAAGAGATAGGTGTCGTCGCCACCCCGGCCTTCCAGGCGGTCGTCGCCGTCGCCGCCGCTGAGAACATCGAACTGCTGGGTACCGAGGAGCGTGTCGTCGCCCGCGCCGCCGTTGAGAATGACGCTGCCGCTGAACGCCGAGGCATCGAGGGTGTTGTTCCCGTCGCCTCCGGTCAGCGACGCGAATTCGATCACGCCGATGAAGGTGTCGGTGTCCGCGCCCACGCCGAGGGCGGCGTCGGTCAGGAGGAAGTTCGCATCGGCCTCCTCGGTGACCAGATCGGTGCCGAGTGTGCCGTCGATGGTGTCGGATCCCGTGCCGCCGGTGAGGAAGTTGATGCCGGATCCGCCGGTGACCGTGTCGTTGCCGCCGCGGCCGTCGAGGCGCACGACGCCCGAGAACGAAGCGGCGTTCAGGGTGTTGGGATTATCATCGCCGATCAGGCTGACGTTCTCGAAGTCGGAGAGAAGATCGGTCTCGGTGCCGTTGAAGATCAGCGTCACCGGCGTGCCGTCGAACAGCTCGAAGCCACCGCCGCGCTCCTCCTTGAGGGTGTCGTTGCTGGTATCGCCCACGGGACCACCGTCGAGCGAGTCGTTGCCCTCGCGGCCCCAGATCACGTTGTCGCGCGCGTTGCCGACCAGCACGTCGTTGCCGCTGCCACCGTATAGATCCTCGATCCCCGCGTCGTCCGACAGTTTGAGGGTAAGGTTGACGTTGACGGTCTGAGAGACGTTCAGGCCGAGATCCACGCTGACCGGTTGGGTGGTGGTGGCACCGAAGTCCAGGAGGTCGACATCGCTTTCCGTTCCCGCCACGGCGTCGTCGAAGAGGTCGTCGTGACCCAGCGGCACGTCGGCGTCGAAGTAGTAGGTGTCGCTGCCGGTGTCGCCATGCAGTTCGTCGTCGCCGCGGCCGCCGGTCAGGGTGTCGTCACCGGCGCCACCGATCAGGATGTTCTCGAGATCGTTGCCCGTCAGCAGGTCGTCCTGATCACCGCCCGTCACATTTTCGATGACGCTGCCGGAGGGCAGTTGGATCTGCAGGGTGGTGGTGACCTGCTGCAGTGCGACCGAGGAGAGATCGAGCGTGATGGCGCGGCTGGAGGTGGTCGAGAGGTCGAAGGTGTCGTTGCCGCCGAAGGGCGATGCCACCTCGGTGACCGTGTCGAGGCCCAGGCTCTTGTCGCCGTCGAACAGGTAGGTGTCGTTCTCGCTGCCGCCGATCAGCGCATCGTCATCGGCGCCACCCTCGATCCGATCGTTGCCGCCCTCGCCGTACACCGTGTCTTCACCGTTGCCGGCGTAAACCTGGTCGTTCCCCATTCCGCCCAGCAGCACTGCGTTCCCCGAGTTGTCGAAGTAGCCAAAGTCACCGAGAACAACATCGGCGCCGTCCTGACCGTGGATGACATCGTCGTCCGGACACGGGTTGTCGAAGATCAGCAGGATGGCTTCCGCGAGATTGCCCTTCACCGCGCCGCCGGTGGGATTGCGCAGCAGGAGCCGCACGAACTCCGGCGCCTCGGTGACGTTGTCCTCGATCACGCGCACCACGAAGGTCCGATCCAACTCTGCGACGCCGAAGCTCACCGTGCCCTTCGCCGTCAGGTAGTCGGCCGGCTGCAACGCCGTGCCGTCCTGCGAGAAGTAGACACCCACGGGCTCGAAACTGTTGGGCGTGCGCAGAATGGTGATGGTGCCGAAGCCATCCGTCTCGCGGACGCTGTAGACCACGTGGCTGAACTGCAGGCTCCACGGTCCGGGTGAACCGCCGGGGACGGACTGGAGACCGGCGTCGATATTGGACACCGTGGCGCCGACGCCGACGGGGATGGCGTCGCTCAGACCGGTGGTGGCGTCGACATCGCTGTTCGTGGCCACCGGGCCGACCCCTTTCACGGCGAACTTATTCCCCGAGGGCGGCAGGACCTGGATGTAGTAGTCGCAGGCGGTGAGCTTCTCGAACTTGTAGTTGCCCGAGGCATCCGTGTAGGTGATCGCCACCAGCGTCCAGAACTCGTCGTACAGGTTCACCTGCACGTCCTTGAGTCCGAACTCCGCGCCCTCCTGGTTGTTGAGATCCACGTCGCGCCAGACGCGGCCCTGCAGGGTGCCCGGCGCGGGCAGGCTGGCGGGATCGACATATTTCCGATTGCCGGCCTCGGCGGTCTGCTGCTTGAGCGTGGCGTCGTAGGGATTGCCGGAGCAGGCACAACCGGGCCCGAGCCAGTGGCCGCCGATGAGCCAGTCGTCTCCCGAACCGCCGTCGAGGAAGTCGTTGCCCGGGCCGCCGTAAGCGGTGTCGTTATAGAAGGCCAGACCGTTGCCGATCGAGGTGGGCGCTTTGGCCTTGGTGGGTTTCACCTGGTACCCGACATCGTCGAACACGAGCACCGCGGTGGACACCTCGTTGTCCTGGGATCCGTTGCCGGTGGTGGTCTCGCTGCCCACCGGCGTGGTGGTCTCATCAACCGTGATGGTCACCGTGCCGAGCAGCACGTTCGCGGTATAGATTCCCGCCGCATTGGTGACCGCCACCTGGGAACCGGAGCCATCGGTAAGAGTCACCGAGACGCCCGGCAGGCCGTATTCGCTGCCCGCGTCGAAGATGCGGTTCCCGTTCAGGTCGGCGAAGATGAGGCCGGTCGCCGCGGCCGGATCGTCGTCGTAGATGTAGGCGTAGTCCTCGGCATCGGTGATCTCGACGTTCTGCGGGTTGCTGAGGCGCCCGATGAGGTACTCGAGGAGCTCGGGGGTGCCGTCGTTGATGAGCGTGACCGACACCGATTGGAACTCGGTTCCGTCGACCGTTCCGAAGTTCAACACACCACCGTTGGCGATGAAGTCCGTGCCCGCCGTCGCGGTTCCGTTGACCGAGGTCCAGTCGAGCACGACGGGCACGAGCGACTTGCCCTGCACGTACACGTCGAAGATGACCTTCAGCCCCGGATCGTTCTCCTCCGCGCCGTCGAGGAGATCCGGGCCCACCAGGTTGAGGGCGAAGATGAAGGCCGTGGGCTTGGGATCCACCTCCTTGATGGTGAGCACCGACGTGTTGTTGGGACCGCGCACTTGTCCGCCGGTGGGATTGAGCAGGTGCAGCACGACGGTCTCGTCGCCCTCATAGCCGTCGTTGCCGACGGTGGGGATGGTGAACGTCGTCGCCGTCTCGCCCGGCGCGAAGCTCACGATGCCGCGCGGACCGCTCAAGCCACCCTCCCAAACACCGGTGTAGTCGAGGATGGGCGACGCCGTGCCACCCAGCGACCAGTAGACCGCGACGGGATCCGAACTGCCCTCGGCACGCACCAGCGTGATCGTGGCCTCCTCGCCCTCGTTCACACTGTAAGTCGTGCTGCTGAATTCGACATACCATGGTCCCGGGTCGCCGGACTCGTCGTTCCGGATGATGACGCGCGCGTGGTTCAGAT
The DNA here is from genome assembly GCA_964647675.1 of uncultured Verrucomicrobiota bacterium. Taxonomy (GTDB): domain Bacteria; phylum Verrucomicrobiota; class Verrucomicrobiia; order Limisphaerales; family CAIMTB01; genus CAIMTB01. The sequence goes on from CAZYJB010000059.1 coordinate 7,457, forward strand.
CGTCGTCGGTGTCGTTGATCTCCGCGTAGTCGGACTGAACGAGGTTCACGAAGAAGTCCTCGTTCGGTTCCAGCCGCGTATCGCCAACAACCTCGACCGTGACTCCCTTGAGCGTCTCGCCGGGACGGAACACCACCGAGTCGAAGGCGGAGACGAAGTCGGGCAACTCGCCGGCGGGCGGAGCGTTGACGGCGGTACCACGGGAAGTGTTCCAGTCCACCAGCACATCGCGACCGCTGGGTGCGGTGAGGCGCATGGTGAAGGCGACCTTGGTGTTGCCGGCATGGCCCTCGTTGACCGAGCGCACGACATCGGGTGCGAAGGCCGCATCGGCGACCAGCCATTCCACGAACGGCATCGCGTCGTCGTCCGCAATCGTTCCCATGCCGATCGTGTCGCCCATCGTGGCCAGCGAGATGTCCGTGGCCGGGTTGAGTGCGAGAACCATCTCGAAGCGCTCGTCGAACTCGTCGAGGGCATCCGGGAGGATCGGGATGACGACCGCCTTGATCGTCTCGCCGGGGTTGAAGGTGAGGGTTCCGATGTTGGTGTCGTAAAAGGCGTTGTAGTCGATCCCGGAGCGCGCGGAGTCCGGCAGCAGGATGCCGCTCTCGTCGACCACCTGGCGGGTCTGGTAATCGACCTGGATAACCCGGGAACTGGGGTGCGTCAGGCGCACGAAATAGGTCATGCCCGTGGTCTCGGGGATGGGATCGGCCAGGGTGATCTGCACGCCATCGTCGATGCTTACCGACGGCGCGTCGTCGTCGTCGACTATCGTGCCGGTGCCGGTGCCATTGGCGGCATCAATGCTCGCGTTGAACGGCTCCGACAGATTGACGACAAAGGCCTCGTCCGTCTCGTCGATGTCATCCCCAAGGATCGGGATTTCGACCGTCTTGACCGTCTCACCCGGCTGGAAGACCAGGGTCCAGGAGGTGCTGACGTAGTCGGTGATGTTGAGCGCAGTGCCCGGCGCGGTCTTGTAGCAGACGGTGACGATGCGGTCGGACACGGAGGAGAGCGTGACGGTGAAGACGAGCATCGTTTCGCCAAGATCGCCCTCTTCGATCGACGGGTCGTCGATCACCAGGATCGGCGTGGTCCCCATCACCCCGGCATCAAGGGTCTCGTCGGTGACTCCCACCCCGACCGCGAAGGTGTCGGTCCGGCCGGTCACCGGGTCGGCATCCGAATCGATTTCATCGTCCGAGCCGGTGTCCTTGTTCACGAAGGCCAGACCGGTGGGGAGGGTGAACTTGAGGTAGTAATTCCCGCCCTGGAGGCCGGTGAAGAGATAGGCGCCCGCGGGGTCGGTGTAGACGCTGGCGATGAAGGCGTTGGTGCTGTCGTACAACTCCACCTTCACACCGGGCACGCCCATTTCGCCGGTGTCGAAGAGGTGGTTGCGGTTGCCGTTTGCGTCGAGGGAGTCGAACCAGACCAGGTTGCCAAGATTCACGCCCGGGAAGGAGGTGGTCGACGCGCTGTGCGCATCGTCGCCGTAGACCGTGTCATTGCCGCCACCCGCGTCGATGAAGTCTTCCTTGTCGGTGTCGCCGCCAGGCGTGGGCACGCCGCTCACCAGAAGAGTGCCACCGAAGATCGAGTCGTTCCCATCCGCGGCGAAGATGACGTCGGCGCCGGGCCCACCCGCGAGCAGATCGTTGCCGCTGCCGTCCACGCCAGTGACTTGGAGAGCGCTGACGATGACCCCGAGGTCGCCGAGGATGATGTCATCACCAAGGCCGCCATCCGCGGTGTCGTTGTCATTGCCACCGATCAGGCGGTCGTTGCCGCGTCCGCCGATCAGGGTGTCATCGCCGTCCTCGCCGGAGAGATGGTCGTCGCCGTCGTAGCCATCGAGATCATCGGCACCCGCGCCGCCGAGCAGGGTGTCGTTCTCCTCCTCACCGCGGAGATCGTCGTTGCCGTCGCCACCTTCGAGATGGTCATCGCCCAATCCGCCGTAAAGCACATCGGCACCCGCCTCGCCGTAGAGTTCGTCGTTCAGGTCGAGGCCGGTGAGCACGTCGTCGCCGGCGCCGCCGTAGAATTCGTCCTCCACACCGTCGAACGAGTCCGAAGTCTCCTCCGCCGTGATCACGTCGTTGCCATCATCGCCGTGGTACGGACCGCCCCCGCGGCCGGCATAGAGGGTGTCGTTGCCCGAACCACCGCGCACCCCGCGTCCAGCGCCGGTGTCGACCGGGGCCAGGACGCCGCGCAGGTCGATGATGTCGTCGCCCTTGCCGCCCAGCGCCCAGATCTTCTTCACGCCATAGTAGGTCTGCTTGATGCCGCCGAATCCGACCTCGACCGTCTCGCCTTCGGCGGTCGCGGGATCGCCCTCCAGGTGAACGACGGTGAACTTCTCGCTGCCGTCGTCCGTATCGCCCTCTTCGCGCTCCTTGGCGTAGTCGCCGATATTGAGGCGGAGACTGCCCGCGCCATCGGCGGCGTCGATCTCGCCGCCGCCCGCATCGACGTAATCGGCCAGAACCGGCACCGGGCAGGTGATGTCGAACTCCAGGACCGTGATCTCGGCGAAGCGGAAGGTCTCGTCGATCTGGAAGAAGAACAGGTCGATGATGAGATAGGCCTCGAGGAAGGCCGTGAACTCGCCGTGGATGTCGAAGATGCAGCGGATGTCGTGCTTCGCGTTGGCAATGATCTCGGACACGCGAACCCGGCCGTCGTCATCGGGGTCGTTGAGATTGAAATCGATCTGCGCCTCAAGCCCGCCGCGGACGCCCGCCTCGGCGATGACGATGTCGATGGAACCGGCCGCCCAGAGCGAGCCCGTCAGCGTGAGCTCGGGGACATCCACGCCGTCATCGTCCACGTCCTTGATGTAAAACCCGTCGAAGATATCCAGGAAGTTCTTGTCGCTGCTGCTGAAGAACTTCTGCAGGCCGAAGGTGTCGTAGCCGATGGTGATGTCCGCATAGGCGCCGATGCTGCCGCCGAACTTCACGTAGAGCGGGCCGATGATCGGGATGGCCAACTCGAAGGACGCCTCGAAATCCAGGGTGGGCAACTGGTACTCCACCAGGCTGATGGGCTGGCCGAGGAACAATTTGAACACCTCCGAGATGCTGAGGAACGGGAAGGTGATGCCGATTTCCTCGAGCTTGCCGAGGAAGCCCTTGGCGGCGTTGTCCTGGACGTTGGTGAGCTCTGCCGCAGGCCCGTCGGGATCGCCGGCCTTGCGATCCACGCGGCCGAACTTGTCGACCTCCAGATTGAACCCGCCGATGGGCAGCAGGATGCTGCCGTCATTGGACACCGACGAGTCGTTCACCAATTCCACGATGATGACGATGACGTCGATGAACTTCCGCGTCCCCGGGCTGATCATGCCCCACAGCTCGGCGAGATCGAGGAGGGTGTAGGGCTTGCCGGCGATATCC
>CAZYJB010000060.1:0-10756 GCA_964647675.1 uncultured Verrucomicrobiota bacterium
GCCGAGGCGCTGGCGCAGGCGGTCTTCGATGGCCACCACGTGCGGGTCGCGCGCGCTGGTCGTCGGAGATCCCGCAGAGGGCGAGGCGGCTGCCACGGATAGCGGCGGCGGCGGCGCGGTCAGGCGGGCGACGAGTTCCTCGGCCTGCCGGACGCTCAACCGATCCGTCACGACCCGTTGCGCGGCGGAGGCGAGGACGTCGGCCGACGGAAGGCCGAGCAGCACCTTGGCGTGTCCGGCGGAAAGGCTGCCCTCGCGCAACTGCGTCTGGACAAGCGGGGGAAGTTTCAGGAGCCGTAGCGCGTTGGCCACCGCGGCGCGGCTGCGTCCCACCTTGGTCGCGACGCCTTCCTGGGTGAGGCGGAAGCGCTCGATCAATTCGGCGTAGCCGTGCGCCTCATCCATCGGGTTGAGGCCCTCGCGCTGGAGGTTTTCCACCAGCATGAGCTCGAGCGCAGTGGTGTCGTCGGCCTCGCGCACGATGACCGGCACCTCGGTGAGGCCGGCGAGTTGGGAGGCGCGCCAGCGGCGTTCACCGGCGATGAGCTCCAGGAAGTCGCCGCTGCGGCGCACCACCAGCGGCTGGAGAATGCCTTGGGCCTGAATGGAATCCGCAAGCTCCCGAAGGCTGTCGGCCGGGAAATCGCGGCGCGGCTGGAGGGCCGATGGCCGAACCCGGGTGACCGGCACCCGTTCGACGGCGGACCCCGGGGCGGGCGTCGCGGCCGGAAGGGGGGAAGGGGGGGCAACCAGCGTGGGCGCAGGCACTCCCGCGGTGCCGGCGGGCGCCGCGGAAGGCGCGGAGGCACCGGGAGGTGCCGTGCCGACGGCAGGTTTGCCGCCCAGCAGGGCCGAGAGACCGCGTCCTAGAGCCGCCTTTGACATCAGGGGCGGACACTCTCCCGGAGCCGCCACGAGGTGTCAAACCGACGGGAGCGGGGATTCACGGCTGGAAGAGAGGCGAGGGGCGAGGGATGAGGGATATGGGTCAGGGGTAGGGGCGGGGCAACGCCCCGCGAGGAGATAGCCCAGGGCGTAAGCCCTGGGTTGGGGGGAGAACATCCGGAAGCGCCCTGATGGGGCGCGAGGTGGCAAGGCGGTCCGGAACCGATCGGTGTCCCCTCGGGCCACCGCGTCACGAGGCGGAGCTCATGACCCACCGGGGATATTCAGCCGGGAGCAATCTACCTGGAACAAGGTGCTTCTACTTCGCCGCCGCGTCGGCCGGCTCGAGAGTGAGCGGGTCCCGCTTCGGCAGCTCGTGCACCTTGCCCGAGGTGAGATCGCCGATCTTCACCTTGCGGTCGGCGTCGCCCTTGAGGATCTCGTCCTTCTGGCCGACCGCCAGGATGACCATGCGCTCGGGCTTCAGCCACTTCGCCGCCACGCGCGCCACGTCCTCCCGGGTGACGGCGTCGACGCGCTTCCGGTACTCGCTCCAGTACTTGGGGTCCCGGGCATAGCGGCCCGTGAACTCGTCGTCGGCAAAGCGCCCCGCCACCTGGGCCTTGGTCGCGAACGCGCGCGGGAAGGGGTCGATGAACGACCGCTTCGAGGTGTGCAATTCGTCCTCCGTCACCGCCTCGGTCGCGATGCGCTTCATCTCCTCGATCACGATCGACGCCGCGTAGGCCACGGTGCGTGATTTGGACTGAAAACTGGCGCGGAAGACGCCCGGGTAATAGACGCCGCCCGGGAAGGCTGAGCCGGCGGAGTAGGCGAGGCCTTCGTCGGAACGCACGCGGTTCACGATGCGCGACGTGAACCCACCGCCGCCGAGGATGTCGTTCATGACGGTGACCGCAAAGAAGTCGGGATCATCGCGGCGCAGGCCGGGCAGCATCATGCTCACGCGTCCCTGGTTGACGTCCTTGTCGGCGAGGTAGACGCCGGGTTCGGCGAGCTTCGCATCGGTGGGAATGGGAGGCGCGATGTCGCCGGTGAAGGGCCAGTCGGCGAAGAGCTTCTCCAGGCGCGCGACGAGGTCAGCCTTTTGAAAGTCTCCGCTGGCGGCCACCACGAACTGTTTCGGGTGGTACCAGCGCTTGTGGAAGGCCACGAGGTCGTCGCGCGTGATGGATTCGATCCCCGCCGCCACCGGCTGACGCGCGGCCCAGAAATCGCGCCCGTAGGCGAGCCAGTCGCGTTCGCGTGCCTCGATGTCGGTCGATTCGTCGTTGCGCTGCTTGAACGCCTGGAGGGTCTGGTCTTTATGCAGCCGCAGCTTGTCCTCCTGGAACCGCGGCGTGGTGAGCACGTCGCGCAGCACCGCGAATCCGGCGTCGAGGTCCTTCGACAGCAGGTTGAGGCTCACGGTGCCCTGGGTCTCGCCGACGGCGGAATTCATCTGGGCAGCGAGGAAGTCGAGGTGCTCCTCCAGTTCTTCGGCCGTGCGACCACCGGCGCCGCCCCGCACGAGCAGCGAGCCCGCGAGGTCGGAGAGACCCACCTTGCCGGCGGGTTCGACGTACTGACCCGTGCGCACGTAGATCACCACGTTTACGAGGGGTAACTCGTGCGACTCGATGACGTAGGCGACCGGGCCGGTCTTGAGTTCGACGCGGTGATCGGCGGGGTTTGGCGGCTCATACGAGAGCGGCGGGAAGGTGAGCTTTTCCGGGCGATCCGGGATGTCGGCGGCGTGAGCGCCACGGCCGGCGGCGAGCGACACGGCGAGCGAGCCGAGCAGGACGGCGAGAGTGCGGTTCATGGGAGGATGAAAGAGAGGCGGATGACAGGGCGGGTTCGGACTCCGGTCGCTTGCCTACTTGGCGGAGAGCGCGGCGATGCGGGCTTCGAGCTTCTTCTTCACGATGCGCTGGAACTGCTGGCGTTTGGGATCGGCGTTGGCCGACTGCGCTTCCATGCGGCCGAGGAACTCCTTGAGCTTGGCGGGGTCCGTCTCCTTCTCGAGGGCAGCCATCATCTGGCGCATCACCGGGAGTTGGTCGGGCGCGAGTTCGGCGAGATCGGGATCCTCCGAGGCGGCTCCGGTGCCGGGCTTGCGCGTGTAGGTGGCGACCGTGCGGTTCTCGCGGACGAGATAGGTTTTGGCCACGCGCTGCACGTCCTCGGCGGTGACCGCCTGGATGCGGGGGCCGGCGGCGTTGATTTCGCGCCAGTCGCCGAAGCCCTCGTTGAACAGGAGCTGGTAGAGGATGGGGAAGTTGGAGGTCAGCTTGCGGTACTCGGCGGCGGCGAAGTTGTTCTTCACCTTCTGAAGTTCAATGGCGGGAACGGTCTCCTTTTGCAGGCGATCGAGCTCCTCGTAGATCGCGGCCTCCACCTCGGCGGGGGTTTTACCGTCCCGTGCCTCGCCGCCCACATTGAAGAGTCCGGCCCACTTGCGGTGCTCGGCGTTGGCGTAGGTCTGTGTCGCGACCTCGCGTCCGAGGACCAATCCCTTGTAGAGGCGGCCGGTGCGCTTCTCGAGCAGTTGCTCGAGCACCTGCAGGGCGTAGGAGTCCTTGTGTCCAAAAGGCACCGTGTGGAAGAGGATGTCGACCTGCGGATTGGCCTCCGCCTCGGCGTTCATGCGCTTCTCGGCGTTCTGCTTCGGTTCCCAGGTGAGGACCTCGGGGGTCGACTGGTCACCGGCGGGGATGCGGCCGAAGTAGCGCTCGATCAGGGGCACGGCGGTGTCGGCCTTGAAATCGCCGACCAGCATGAGCGTGATATTCTGCGGCGCGTAATAGGTGGCGTAGAACGCGTCGGCGTCGCGTTTGCTGATGGCGGGGATATCGGAGGCCCAGCCGATGACCGGCCAGTGGTAGGGGTGCGCCTCCCAGAACATGGAGAGCAGAGTCTCTTCGAACTTGCCGAGCGGGGTCGACTCGGTGCGCATGCGGCGTTCCTCGAAGACCACGTCGCGCTCGGCGTAAAACTCGCGGAAGACGGGGCGCAGGAGGCGTTCGCTTTCCATCCAGCACCAGAGCTCGAGCTTGTTGGCCGGCACGTTGATGAAGTAGCCGGTCATGTCGTAATAGGTGAACGCGTTCATGCCGGACCCGCCGGCGGCGGTGTAGATTTTGTCGAACTCGTTCTTCACGAGCAGCGAGCGCTGCTCCTCGATGAGCTTCTTGAACTGCGCCTCGAGTTCGCGGAAGCGCGGGGTGGCGTTCTCGGGCTTGGCAGGATCGTCGATCTCGCCGCGGCGCCACGCGGCGCGCATGAGGCGTTCCTCGCCGCGCATGAGGTCGCGCACCTTCTCCTGCTCCTCGATGATCTGGCGGTCGCGGTAGGCGTCGCGCGTGCCGAGCGTGGGCGTGCCCTTGAACATCATGTGCTCGAACAGGTGCGCGATGCCGGTGATGCCCGGGCGCTCGTTGGCGCTGCCCACCCGCACGAGGAATCCGGCGGCAATGCTCGGCTCGTCGGAACGCTCGACCATCAGCACGCGAAAACCGTTGGGGAGCACCTTTTCGATCACCGGCACCTGCTGGGCGGGCAGCAGCGCCGGAATCAGGCTGAGCGCGGCAGCGAGCAGGCCGGTGTTCACGATGCGGGAAGACAGCCTCCGCCCGGTGCAGGCGGGCGGCCGAGGCGCGGAAGAGCGGTTCACGCCGCGTAAGTTGGCGATTCCCCTTCCGCGGTCAATGGAGCAGCGGGCCCTCAAATCCCGGATAGCGAACCACGATGGCACGAAGAGCAGGTAGAAAGGAACGGGAGCATGGCCTGGTCAGCGATACCTCGATAGCTGACTTTCGGATCTGATTTCCCCTCGGATCTCTCCGTGTCCCTCTCTTCTTCGTGATTCAACCAATCCTTCGGTCGCTCGCAACGTGGGCAACCGCGGGCCCCTCGGTGATTGCATTCCGCCCCGCGGTTCCGTGGACTTTCCGCGATGCACGCGGCGACCAAGCTCCCTTCGAAACGAGTCCACCTGATCGCGAACGGCGACCTGCGCCTCTCGGCCAACCAGAAGTGCTGGCCGGAACAGGCGCGCATGGAGAAGACGCTCGGTGCCGCGCTGGCGGCGGAGGGCTGGAAGGTGGTGCGCGGCCACGCGGTCGACCGCACGAAGAAGCACGGCTTCATCGACTCGCAGAAGGCGGGCATGGAGATGTTCCGTCAGCTCGATCCCGACGCGCCACTGATCGTCGCGGAATGCGTGTGGCAGTACAGCCATCACATCCTGCACGGGCTGTACACGCACCGCGGACCGATCCTCACCGTGGCGAACTGGTCCGGCACGTGGCCGGGCCTGGTGGGCATGCTGAACCTGAACGGTTCGATGACCAAGGCGGGCATCCGCTACAGCTCGCTGTGGAGCGAGACGTTCACCGACCGCTTTTTCAAGGAGGGCCTGCGCGAATGGCTGACCACGGGGCGCGTCACCCACGACACCACGCATGTGCGCGACCTCGACCACGTGAAGCTGCCGGCCGCCGAGGAAACCTTCGGACGTTCCTGGGCGCGCGAGTTCCGGCGGCGCAAGGCGATCATGGGTGTGTTCGACGAGGGCTGCATGGGCATGTTCAACGCCATCATCCCGGACGAACTGCTGCACCCCACCGGCCTGTTCAAGGAGCGACTGAGCCAGTCCTCGCTGTTCGCGGCCATGCGCGGGGTTTCTGACTCAGACGCGCAGGCGGTGCTGAAATGGTACCAGCGCAAGGGGCTGCAGTTCGCGTGGGGACGAGACGAGGCGACCGAGTTGACCGAGGCGCAGACGTTGGACCAGTGCCGCATGTACATCGCGGCCCTGCGCATCGCCGACGAGTTCGGCTGCGACACCATCGGCATCCAGTACCAGCAGGGGCTCAAGGATCTCGCGCCGGCCAGCGATCTGGTGGAGGGCACCTTGAACAATGCCGATCGACCCCCGGTAACGTCGGCCGATGGGCGGACGTTCTATCCCGGCGAGGCGCTGCCGCACTTCAACGAAGTCGACGAGTGCGCCGGGCTGGACGGTCTGGTCACCTATCAGCTCTGGCGGGCGCTGGGTTATCCGCCGGAGAACACGCTGCACGACTTGCGCTGGGGACAGCATTTCAAGGGCGCGGGTGTCGATGACTACGTCTGGGTGTTCCTCATCTCGGGAGCCGCGCCCCCCGCGCATTTCGTGGGCGGCTGGAAGGGTGCGCGCAGTGAGCGGCAGCCCGCGATGTACTTCCGGTTGGGCGGCGGCACCCTCAAGGGAGTGAGCAAGCCCGGCTGGATCGTGTGGAGCCGGGTGTTCGTGATGGACGGCCGGCTGCACTGCGACCTCGGCGTGGCGGAGGTGGTGGCGTTGCCGCAGAAGGAAACCGAGCGCCGATGGAACGAGACCACGCCCCAGTGGCCGATCATGCACGCGGTGCTGAAGGGCGTGTCACGGGACCAGATGATGGCACGACACAAGTCGAACCACATTCAGGTCGTGTACGCGCCGGGAGAGAAACAGGCGCACCGCGCGTGCCGCATCAAGGCGGCTGCGCTGGCCGAGCTCGGGCTCGAAGTGCATCTATGTGGGGAGGTGACGAGTGGCGGGTGACGAGTGGGGAGGGGCGAGAGGCGAGGGAGGAGACGGAGGCAGGAAAAAGGCCGGAATCGCGGAGCAAGCCCGGTAGCTCGCCGGCTCCGACAGGCAAGTCGGGCTGAAAGCCCGCAAGGCGATAGCCCAGGGCCGCCTGCCCTGGGTCGAGCGCGCCCGGTGCGGCCACGACTACGGGGAGGCCGGGATCACGCCACTTGCGCGCAGCAGGGATTCCTGGACATGGCGCTCGGTGTCGAGGTCGACGGGCAGCGGCGAACCGGTGCGGATGGCCGCCGCGAGTTCGGCCAGCTCGCCCTCGTAGCGTCGGTACGCGGGCAAGGGCACAGTCTGAGTGCCCTTGACGTAGGGCCCTGCCGCTTCGGCCAAATCAAGGGTGAGCGTGGGAGGTTCGACCGGCCGGAGAATTCCGGTGCCGCGCGTCCCCATCACCTCGAAGGTTCGGTGTGCGGAGGCGTTCGGCTGGAGGGTGGCGCAGGTCAGCACCGCGGTGGCGCGGGCGAACTCGAACACGGCGACGTTGCTGTCCGCCAGCGTGTCGGTGGTGCTGCCGTGGGTTTTCAGGAACGGCGTCACGCGCTGCGGCGGACCGAGCAGGCGCACGATGGCGTCGACGAAATGGCTGCCGAGCTCGAACAGGACGCCGCCTGGGTAACCGGCCCAGTCGCCGCGGCGCGCGGTCGCGAGCGTGTTGTTGAGGGTCGCGCGCACGAGGAAAACGTCGCCCAACCAGCCTTGGCGCACCGCGTCGAAGAGGGCGCGCAGCCCGGGGTTGTGCCGCCACATGTAACCCACCTGCAGCAGACGCTGCTTCTCGCGCGCCAGGCGAAGGACCTGGTCGAACGCCGCCAGGGTCGTGGACGGTGGCTTCTCGAGATGCACGTGACGGCCGGCTTCCAGCGCTCGGGCGGCCAGTTCGGCGTGGGCGGGCACTTCGGACTCGATCAGGACCACGTCGCTCCGTTCGAGGACTTGTTCCTGGGTGAGCACGGGAACCCCCTTGGACTCGAGTTGCCGCGCGAGATCCGGGGTCTCGGGCCAGGCGCCGACCAACTCATAGTCGCTGGAGGTCTGAAGAAGACGGAGCTTCTCCGCTGCGTGCGAGTAGGCGACGCCAAGGAAGCCGGCGCGCACTCGCTGGGCGGGAGCGGATTCCGCGGCGGTGGCATGCGTGGGGTGGGTGGCCCTGTGGACAGCCGTGGTGGCGGCAGCCGCGGCGAAGGAGGTGGTGCGCAGGAACCGGCGGCGAGGAAGGGCGTTCATGAGATTGGGGAGGGCGCGGGGATCGGGCTGATGAGAGCGTGTGGAATCGGAATCCCCAAGGAATTCCGCACCGCCGTGGTTCGACCCGAACTTCGATTCTTGGTTACGCGAGCATCGGGGACCCAGCTACGGCGCTGCGGTCTCACCATCGAGTTTGTCGAGGGCCCACTTGGCGAAGATCGAGGTCAACATGTCCTGATCCCGCAGCGCGTTGGTCAGGAAGGCACGCGCGGGCTCGGCGCGTGGACCGAGGCGCATCAGGGCCAGCATCGCGCCGCGACGGGACTCGGCGTCGGTGGCGTTGGTCATGATGAACTGGACGGCGTCGGGGCGGGTGTCGAGCTGGCCGAGGGCCGCGAGGGCTTCGCGGCGGGTCTCCGGGTCGGCTTCCCTCGCCAGCGTGCGCACGAGGTCTGACTCACGTGTGGCCTGGGAACCGAGGTGTCCGAGGCACGCCACCCAGAACGGGTGCATCGTCGTGCGCTCGGTTCGCAGACGCCCGGCAAGCGCGGAACTGAGTTGCTGACGGGAGTCGTCGGTCACGGCCTCGAGGGCGGGCGAGAGGGGAAGGCGCAGATGGGCGGGCAGCTTGGCCACCGTGGCGTCCAAGCGGTCCATGCCTGAGGGAAGGTCGGGGCTGAGCACGAGCAGCAGAGCTGCGGACCAGACCAGGCGGCGTTGGGTCCACGACTCGAGATCCTGATCCCGCTGCGGGGGACTCACCCCGAGGCGGTTCGGGAACCAACGGCCGAGCGCAACCCAGGCATGGGTGATGTGGCGATACCGGTTGTTCGCCTGGACGCGGATGCGGGCGGTGGCGCGGATCTCCCTTTCCAGCGCCTTGAGGACGCCCGGTCCGGCGGAGGCGAGCGAGGCGCGGGTCGGGTGCTGATCGAGTACGGCGCGCAGATCGCGGTCCTCAACCGGTCCCAGCGTGTCGAGCCAGGCATCGAGTGTTTGGCCGGCGAAACGGGGTGCGCGGAGAAACACCGCCGCCATGATCGCGAGGGTGATGAGGCCTCCCAGGAGCAGGAACCACCGGTGGCGTCCCGAAGCAGACGCCGGGTGCGACCGTGATAAGGGCAATGGCGGAGGCGGCATGCTTGGCTTGTAGACGTCTCGCGCGCAGCGTCAAGCGAGGTTCGGGTCCCGGCCGGGTCCGGATGCCGGGGGCTGTCCCTCCGCGGGCCCATTCGATAGCGTGCGTGCGCATGAGTCGACGTCGCGTTCTGGTCACCGGTGGTGCGGGTTTTGTCGGGTCGCACCTGGTGGAGCGCCTGCTCGCGGATGGTGACCGGGTGGTGGTCATTGATGATTGCTCGACCGGGGCGTTGGCGAACCTGGCCGCGGTGCGGAACGACCCCGGCCTGGAAGTGATCCAGGCGCGGGTGTCGGAGTGCGCGCGTTTCGACGCGTTGGCGGCGGAGTCTGATTTCATTTTCCACCTCGCCGCCGCGGTGGGTGTGGATCTGGTGGTGCGGTCCCCGGTGGCCACGATCCACAACAACCTGGCCGAGACCGAAGTGGTGTTGCGCGCGGCGTCGCGCAACCGCGTGCCGGTGCTGTTCACGTCGACCTCCGAAGTCTACGGCAAGAGCCAGCGCGCGGTCTTCACCGAGGACGACGATTTGTTGATCGGCCCCCCGCATCTGGGCCGGTGGAGCTATGCGTGTTCGAAGCTGATGGATGAATTCCTCGCCCTCGCCTACGCGCGCGAACGGGGCGTGCCGGTGGTGATTGCGCGCCTCTTCAACACCGTGGGCCCGCGTCAGACCGGGCGCTACGGCATGGTGCTTCCGCGCTTTGTCGAGGCTGCGCGCAGGGGCACCCCGCTGGTCCTGCATGGGTCGGGCACGCAGACCCGATGCTTCTGCCTCGTGCACGACACGGTGGAGGCCCTGCTGCGCCTGCATCGCAGCGACGCCGCGCGCGGCGGGGTGTTCAATGTCGGCAACGACGAGGAGATCTCGATCGCCGATCTGGCGGCGCGCGTGATCGCGGAGCTTGGTTCGGTCTCGTCGGTCGAGCGGATTCCTTACGAGCAGGCCTATGCGCCCGGGTTCGAGGATATGCTCCGGCGGCGGCCTTCTCTCGAGAAACTGGAGCGCGTGACGGGGTACCGGCCGCGTACGACGCTGACGCGCATCATCCGCGTCACGGCAGGGCTGGCATGACCTCGGACTGGGCGCGGGTGGCGAGACGTCCCCGTACCACGTGCGCGAGCCACGCGAGGACGAACAGCGTGCAGCCGACGACCACCATGGCGCCGGCGATGGAACAGTTGAGCCAGAGTGCGAGGTGCAGTCCGCCCACCGCCGAGACCGCGGCTTGCGCGCAGATCAGGAGCAGGATCCGGGGCAGGGAATTGGACAGCAGGGAAGCGGTGGCGCCGGGCACGATGAGCATGGCCACCACCAGGATGGCGCCCACTGATTCGAACGCGCTTACGATCACCACTGCGAGCCAAAGCATGAGCAGGCTGTGGACCCAGTTGGCGCGGATGCCGAGCGACGAGGCGAGTCCGGAGTCGAAGGAACTGACCAGCAGCTCCTTGTAGAAGAGCTGGATCCACGTGAGCGTGAGCAGGGTCACCACGGCCATGCGCACCACCGGCCAGGGCGCGATCTCATGCCCCGCCAGGGAGAGGGGATCGGCGAATCCCACCATGCCGATCTCGCCGTAGAGGACGCAGTCCGCATCCAGGTCGACCTGGTCAGCGAACAGCGTGATGAGCACGACCCCGGCGGCGAACAGGCCCGAGAACACGATGCCGATGGCCGCATCCTGTTTGACCCGGGAGTAGGTATGCAGCCAGTGGATGAGAAGCGTGGTGAGCAGGGCGGCGGCGAGCGCGCCGAGGTACATGACCGTGGCGCCACGCGCTCCGGAGTGTTCCGTGGTCCCTGCGGGCGAGGCAAAGCTGACCAGGAGAAAAGCGCCTGCCAGGCCGGGCAGGATGCTGTGGCTCAGCGCATCCCCCATCAGCGCCATGCGCCGCAACAGGAGGTACTGGCCGAC
>CAZYJB010000061.1:0-10671 GCA_964647675.1 uncultured Verrucomicrobiota bacterium
GCCGACGTGTCCGTCAGACACCAGGCGCGCGAAGCCATCGGGTATTCGTTGAGTGCCGGGCACGAACTCCGGTTGGGGACGCAGGCGGATCTCGTGGATGCATGGTATGCGCGGGGCCAGGTCAACTGGAATCTCACCACGCGCATCACGGCGATCCCCGCGCTTTTCTTCGAGCATGCTTCCCAGTCGGGCGGTCACGCCGCCGGAGCGGATGACGAAACTTACGACTGGTTCGGCGGAAGCCTTGCCGTCCAGGCATCCCTGACTCCGAAAATGCGGGCGTCCCTCGTTTACAGGGGCACCATCCGGGGCTCGGATGCCGCAGGACGCGACTATGCCCAGAACACCGTGGCGCTCCAAATCTCGTACACGCTGCAATGAGAGCACATCCGATTCGATGCTGGCGACGTCGCCCCGACCACGAGTTCGCGTGCGCGCCGACCTTGCTGCTGCTGGCGATGGGCTGGTTGCTGAGTACGCTCACGCTCGCGGCCGCCCCCCCGCAGACCACGAACGATGCGGCTTACGCCGCGTCCGCCGCGCTGGCCGTCTTCGAATCCCTGGAAAGCGACGACCCGCCGCCTCAGCGCGATGCCACGAATATCGGCCGTGTCTCGCCGCCTGAAATCGCTTTGCCCGCTGCCGCCAACGCGGCGACATCGCCTCCCACGCCGGCGTCCCAGGACCCCACAACGCCCGCCGCCGCAGGGGAAACCGCCGCCGGTCCCGCGTCGGGCAATCCGCTCGACGACAAACACAAACTGGGCGTGGGCGACAAGCTCAGTTTCCGTCTCGTGGAGGACGAGGACGGGGCCAAGGCGCTGATGATCACGGACTCGGGCGAGATCGAGGTGCCGTATATCGGTCGGTTCACTGCCGCGGGGAAGACCTGCCGGGAACTGGCGGAGGCGTTGGAAATGGAGCTGGAAAAGGAGTACTACTACCAGGCCACGGTCATCGTGGCCGTCGATCTCAAGGCGAGATCACGGGGCAGGGTGTACCTGATCGGCCCGGTCCGCGTTCCCGGCCCTCAGGATATCCCGAACGATGAACCCCTCACCGTCAGCAAGGCCATTCTGCGCGCCGGCGGTTTCACCGACATCGCGGATCGGAAAAACGTTCGAATCACGCGCAAGGGAGCATCGAATGCGGCGGACACCACGCTGATCGTGAATGTGGCGGACATTTTGGAGAAGGGCCGGGCCGAATCGGACGAGGTCCTGCAGCCCGGCGATCTGATTTATGTTCCCGAACGGCTGATCCGCTTTTGAATCGAACGCGAATCGAACGCCTGCGACGCGACACCAAAGCCTCCTTCCCCCTCTAAGATCCGTGAATGCACCAGAGCGGAATTTGGTCCGGCAGTCGGACTACGCCGAGGACGACGTGACCATCTCGGGGTCGGGCGGCCCGTCCTTCCCGGCCCCCTCCACCTTCCTCCAGAAGTATCTTCGGACCCTCAAGCGACTCTGGTGGTTGCCGGCGTTGTTGTTCGTGGTGGGGACCGCGGCGGGCCTGGCGTACGCCTACTACTCGCCGCCCACCTACACGTCGCGGGCGCAGATGTGGGAGGCGGTCAAGATTCGACTGCCCGAAGGCGCCTTGTTTTCGGAGGACGTCCAGAACTTCCTGGGCACGCAATCGGAACTCCTCAAGAGCCCAACCGTCCAAGGCCTCGCGATCGTGCGTTTGAAGAACACGGGAACTAATTCCGTGCCCAACGACAAGGATGGACACCCCCTCCCGGTGACCGTCCGACTGAGCCAGGCCGCCAAGAGTTCGGTATTCGTCCTTACCGCGAGCAGTTCTCACCCCGCCTATACCCAGGCGTTCCTGGACGCCTTGATGCAGTCCTACCTCGACTACAAGCGAGACATCCGAAAGGCGATCTCCGGCGACACCCTCGCCTCGATCTCGGAGCAGGTGCAGCGCGCTGAACGCGATTTAAAGGAGGCCCAGGACGCGTTCGCCGCGTACCAGAAGACGAACAACATCGCGATCCTGCAGGAGGAAGGAACCGTGGCGGGCGGCTATCTGGCCCAGCTTCAAACCCGGCTCGCGGACTTGGAACTCGAGTCGCGACTCCTCCTGGCTGCCGCCGCGGACGGGATCCAGGGATCCGGGACAAACTCGGCCGTCTGGTTCCACACGAGTCCCATTACGGGGTCGACCATGGCGGGAGCCGTGCCCCAGGAGGTTCAGGTAGTGCTTCGCGAGCGCGACGCCCTGCTCATCCAGCAGGCAAGGCTCGGAAAAGTGCTCCGCCCGAAGCATCCAAAGATGGAGAAGCTGCAAGCGGACCTTGCGCGTCTTGACTCTCAACTGGGCATATTCCGACGCCAGAACGCCGAGCATCTCATGACCTCCCAACGGTCCATCGGACTCAAGCAGGAGAACGTACGCGCCTCCATCCAGCAGTGGCAGACCAAGGTCATGGAGGCGAACGCGCGCATCGCAGAGGCCGAACAACTGCGGCTACGCGTCGGGCGCGCACAGACCGTTTATGACCGACTGATCGTGCTCGTACAGAACGTGGGCATCAGCCGCAATATCGATCAGGACACCCTGGCCATCCTCGAAAACGCCACGCCCCCCGCGCGTTCCTACGCCTCCGAGATCAGCGTTTCGCTTGGCGCCTCGCTGGGCAGCCTTGTGCTCGGCCTCAGCCTGGTCGGCCTCTTGGGCCTCCGCGACGACCGCTTCGAGTCGCACACCGAACTCGCCCCCTTCTTTGACAGCGTCGTGGGACAGGTCCCGGAAGTCCCCCCGTCTCACACCGGCGGGGCCATTGCTCCGCTCGCGGCAGACGATCCCAGGCACATGTTTGCCGAGAGTTATCGGAGCCTGAGATCGGCGCTGTTCTACAGCGGCTACCCGGCCGCCAGGCCTTCGGTCATCCTGGTGACCAGTGCCATCCCGGAGGAGGGGAAATCGACCGTCGCCATCAATCTGGCGAGGACTCTCGCCTTCGGCGGAACCCGAGTGCTCCTCGTTGACGCCGATCTTCGTCGCGGGCATTTGCACGCTGACCTTTCCTGCAAGTGCACGCCTGGACTCTCGGAAGTGCTGTTGGACCCTGCGCAACTCGAAGGCGCGCTTCAGCGGCACGCTCTTCCGAACCTGACCTTTCTCGCCCGTGGCGGAGATGTCGCGCACCCGGGCGACCTGATTCAGAACTCGGAGTTTGGCAGCCTGCTCCAGAACCTCCGCGTGCGGTTCGACTACATCATCGTCGACAGCAGCCCGGTCTTCGCGGCGGACGATGCCTGTTCCCTCGCCCCCAAGGTCGACGGAACCTTGTTCATCGTGCGGCGCAGTTTCTCCCGGTCCACGATCGTTCGGGAAGCGCTCGATGCGCTGCTGCAACGCCAGGCGAATGTGCTCGGCGTCGTCTTCAACCGAGCCGACGCCTCGACGCGGTCCTACCGATACTACAAGTACTCCGAGTATTACCGGAACGCATCGACCGGGTAGCGCTTCTCCCCGCGGCGCCTCGGCACCTCTCCCGCAAGATCGGGTGCGGAGGCAGAACTATCCGCGGGGCCAAGGCACTGAGCGGCGATTCCCATAGCATCGCGCGCGTCCCCGGGGAACTCGGTCCGACCTCGCCGGTCTGACCCGTTAGGATAGGTGAACGTGTGCTGGGTTCAGCGCTGTAGATTTCGCACCCCGCCTGAGCGGGGTGCGAATCGACCGGCACGAAGTGTCAACACCGCCAACCCCCATTGACTCATGTCCTCCCCCTCCGATGGAGCGTTCCTCCCGGCCGGCGTTGAGCCGGCCATTTCCCGACCTGCCGCGCCGTGGCGCCCCGGGTTCTGGGTGCTGGGACTTGGTCTTGCCGGGCTTTGGATCGACCTCTTCCGCGTTCTCGCCTTCACCTGGGCTTCGAATGACCAATACTCCTACGGATGGGTGGTCCCCTTCCTCGCAGCCGGTGTCGCCTATCGCCGCTGTCAGACCCTTCCCGCTGCGACGCCTTTCAGCCGACCATCCGGGCTCAGAGCGGCGCTCATCCTCGCAGGCGCCCTGCTGCTGCCCCTACGACTGGTCCTCGAAACCAATCCGGACTGGCCCCTCGTTGCGTGGGCCCATGCGCTTGGCGTCGTGGGGATCACCTTCGGCATCATCCTGCACCTCGGTGGCTGGACGTGGGTGCGGCACCTCGCGTTCCCCGTGCTTTTTCCCCTGGTCGCCATCCAGTGGCCCTACCGACTCGAGCAGGGACTGATCCAGGGCTTGATGCGGGTTGTCGCCGCGGTGGCGGTAGAGAGCCTGGATCTCATGGGGATTCCGGCCGTTCAGCGGGGAAACCTCGTCGAAATCGAGGCCGGCCTACTCGGGATTGACGAAGCGTGCAGTGGGATCCGGTCGTTTCAAACCACCATCATGGCCACCCTCTTTCTGGCCGAGCTGAAGCTGCTTCCCCATGCGCGGCGATGGGCGTTGCTCGGGCTTGGCATCGGGGTCGCCTTCGCCCTGAACGTCGCGCGTGCCATCACCCTCTCCCTTATCGCCGCACGCGTCGGCATGAAGGAAGTAGACCGTTGGCATGACTCCGCCGGCCTGGCCATTGTGGTGCTTTGCTTCTTCGCCATTTGGGGCCTCGCCCACCGTATGGCACGAGGCGACGTCTCGGACACCGCCACCCCGGTCCGATCGGCAGCCTGGATGGCGGCGATTCCGGTTCCCTCCGCCCTGGCCTGGATTGCGGCGGTTATCCCACTGACGTTGATGGCGACCACCTTTTTTTGGTACCTGCCCGGCGCCAAGGCCGATCGCAATTCGGAGCACCTGAAGTGGTCGGTAACTCTTCCGTCCAACGAAGCTTCGTTTTCCCCGATCCGACTTCCCGAGCGCTCACTCGAACTTCTGGCCTGCGACCATGTCGACGCCGGAGAGTGGATGCACCCGGGCGGCATTCACGTCTCCGCGTTCTTCCTGCAATGGACGACCAAGTCCATGACCACCATCGTGAAGTCCCGGTATCATCGCCCGGATATTTGCCTCCCTGCGGCAGGTGCGACACTGGTGGCCCGCAATGGCATCCGACGTTATCCCGGGCCGGATGGCGACCTCGCCTTCTCCACCTACGAGTTTGCCGCGGGCGGCGAGCGAATCTTCGTCTTCTTCTCGATTCAGCAGTCGAGCCTCGGCAAAGACGTCAGCCAGGATACCATCCAGATTGCCGACCGACTGACGTCGGTGGTGAATCGGCGGAGGATCGTGCCACAGCAAACCCTCCAGGTCTTCCTGCGCGGCGTCAGCGGGTTCGAGGTCGCGGAGGAGACTCTGCGATCGATCCTGCCCGGACTCGTCAGCACGGCCGTGTCAGCCTCAGCCGCCGCTTCCCGTTGAATTCCATGCCTTCCACCCGTTCCACGAGTTCCACGTTTCGCACCCACATCCGTCCGCCGACCGGCTGGCCCCTCCCGGATTGCGCCGAACTGTTCCGCTACCGGGACTTCTTCCGCTCGTTGATCCTGCGCGACATCACGGTCCTGTATAAACAGACGATTCTCGGTGTGAGCTGGGCGGTGCTCACGCCTCTGTTCAGCATGGTCGTGTTTTCCGTCGTCTTCGGACGCATGGCTCAACTCCCCAGTGACGGGCTTCCTTACCCGGTGTTCTCCTTCATCGCCCTGGTGCCTTGGACCTATTTCTCCCAGTCGCTGACCAAGGCCTCCGAGAGCCTGATCCAGCAGTCGGCAGTCTTCACCAAGGTCTATTTCCCAAGGATCTTCATTCCCCTCGTGCCCATCGCGTCGAAGATCCTGGACATGATCATTGCCCTCGCGCTGCTTGGGGTGCTGCTCGCCATCTTCCGGATCAGGCCGACCGCCAGCGTGTTCTGGCTGCCCGTACCCGTGGCGATCCTCCTGGTGTTCACTGCGGGCCTCGCTCTCTGGTTCTCCGCCTGGGCCATCCAGTTCCGGGACGTTCGACACGGGCTGAGCCCGCTCCTGCAGGTCCTGATGTACGCCTCCCCGGTAGTTTGGCCCCTCAGTCTCGTCCCCGAGGCGTACCGTGGCTGGTACGCCCTCTATCCGCTGGGCGGCGTCATCGAGTCCTTCCGCATCTGTGTCACCGGCGCCGCGCCGCTGCCCTGGGATCTCCTCCTCCCAGGCGGAGCCGTAGCCCTCGTCACTCTGGTGTCCGGTATCTTCTACTTTCGCCGCGCAGAGGACCGCTTTGCGGACGTGGCCTGAAGGCTTCCGGTTTCTGAATCAGCCATGATCGATTCCAGCCCCACGTTGAGCACGGATCAGCGCCCGAAGGCCGCCGTCGCAACGGCCCACGCCCCCGAGGCGACCGACGCCATCGTCGTGCAGAGCCTATCAAAGCTCTATCGACTGGGTGCCCGGAGCAAACGCGCTGAAACAGCGCTTGAGGCGGTGACGCAGTGGATCTCGGCACCGCTGCGAAACCTGCGCGAGCTCAATGACCGACCCAGCCTCGAGTCCGCCGCGGCTGCCCGCGCCGCGGTGCCCTCCGGCGATACGTCCAACCTTCTGGTCGCCCTGGACGACCTTTCCTTCCGCATCAAGCGCGGAGGGATCGTCGGCGTCATCGGACGCAACGGCGCAGGGAAGAGCACGCTCCTGAAGATACTCGCGCGAATCACCTCACCCACCGCGGGCGAGGCGGTGATCCAGGGCCGGGTTGGAAGCCTGCTGGAGGTCGGCACGGGATTTCATCCCGATCTGACCGGACGCGAGAATGTCTTCCTCAATGGGACGATGCTCGGCATGAGCCGGCTGGAAATCGACGAGCGACTCGATCGCATCGTTGAGTTCTCAGGCGTCGGCCGATTCCTCGACACCCCCGTGAAACGCTACTCCAGCGGCATGCGCGTGCGACTCGGCTTCTCGGTCGCGGCGCATCTCGAACCGGAGATCCTGCTGGTCGACGAAGTCCTCGCGGTGGGCGACGCCGAGTTTCAGGCGAAGTGTCTGGGCAAGATGTCGGAGGTGTCCCACTTGGGACGCACCGTCCTCTTTGTCAGCCACAACATGGACGCCATCCTCAACCTCTGCGAGGAGTGCCTCGTGCTCGAGGCTGGAAAACTGGCCTTCCGCGGACCCGCGGCCGACGCCGTGGACTTCTACATGAGGTCCTTCGCGCGGTCGGCTGCTGATGGCTCCGCGCACGAGGTCCGCGGCGCGTCCGGCCACACCGCGGGGGCTGCGACTCGCGTGGACCGGATTGAATTCCTTCACCGAGACGGCTCGCCCAAGAGCCTCATCTCGACCTGGGACGACCTCGTGGTCCGCATTCATTACCGCGCTGCCGAGACCTACGCTCATGGAAGCTTCATTCTCGACGTCTTCGACCGGCGCCAGCAACGCCTGCTCGTGATGGATTCGGGGACGAGAATTCCTATCCGCGCCGGTCAGGACTTCGTCGACTGCGCGATCCCGCGACTCCCGCTGGCCGCCGGCGACTTCTTCATCGGGGTCGGCCTGGCTCTGTCCAACAACCAGTGGCTATGGCGCGAGCAGAATTTCGGAACGTTCCACGTCCACGGCCGCGACGTCTTCCAGATCGGGCGGCCTCCGGACCTTTCCCGCATGGTGTTCGCCGCCGATCACCAGTGGATCCCATCCTCACTCCCACCCGCGTCGTGACAGCGTCCTCCTCCTTCGCCCTCTTCAACGGCCGCCTTGCCCAGTTCAAGCCCTGGTCCAATTCCCAGGGAGACTGGGACAACGTCTGGCGCGGCCACGATGTGAAGGCCTATCTCGCGTCTGCGTCGACCGGCGATCTCGGCGAGTACGAGTTTCTGACCCGGGTCCTGCCGAAGGACCGGCCGGTTCTCGAGGCCGGTTGCGGTCTCGGGCAGTTCGTCGCCGCCCTTCGGCAGCGCGGCTTCGCTGTTGAGGGCGTGGATTTCGCGGAAGCAACGATCCGCGTGGTGCGAGAGCATCTGCCCGACCTGCCTGTCCGGGTGGGAGACATCTATCGACTCCAGGTTCCGGACGGGTTTTACGGCGGCTATGTTTCCCTCGGAGTCCTCGAACACAATGCGGACGGCCCAGCGGCGGCGCTCCGCGAGGCAGCCCGCGTGCTCGGTGAGGGGGGGGTGGCCTGCATTTCCGTGCCGTTCCTCAATGCCAAGCGCCGGCGACTACGGGAACGCCTGCCAACGGTAGAGGCCACGGCGGCCACGCGGGATCGCTTCTATCAGTACTACTATTCGACAGAGGAGTTCGGCAGCCTCCTCGCCGCGGCCGGACTCACGCTCCAGGAAACGATTCCCTTGAGCGTGGAGTGGGGATTGATCCACGACCACCCCGCGATAGCTTGGCTGCACCGGCGTCGATTCTTCCATTGGCGCCTGCGAAGCCAGTTCACCCGGTGGGCGCGGAGCCGCTCGACGGCGTACCAGCTCGAGTCCA
The DNA here is from genome assembly GCA_964647675.1 of uncultured Verrucomicrobiota bacterium. Classification (GTDB taxonomy): domain Bacteria; phylum Verrucomicrobiota; class Verrucomicrobiia; order Limisphaerales; family CAIMTB01; genus CAIMTB01. The sequence goes on from CAZYJB010000061.1 coordinate 8,400, forward strand.
GTCACATGATGATGTACCTCTGCACGAAGGCCTCGCCATCGCGCGGATCATGACCCACGCGCCCCTCCAGATCGCCTTCGTCTCCCCGGAACTCAGCACGCCGACCCGTCCCGACGGCGGCCTCGCGAACTACCTGCGCAAGGTCACCACCGAACTCGCAACCCGAGGTCACGCTATCACTGTCTTCGCGCCCTCCACGGACGCCGCGGAGCGCCTCGAGGATGGCGTGCGCGTCGTCTCCTGTCCGATGGGCGACCTGAGGAAGCTGCGGTCCCTCCCCGGCCTGCGCACCCTGGGACGGTTGTTCGAGGATCTGCTGCTGTCGCGCCGCCTCGCCTCCGCCTGCCTGCATCGGCATCGCCGCAGCGCCTTCGACTTGGTCCAGGCGGCCAGCTATCGCGCGTCCGGATCCAGCCTGACGCGCTCCGGACGGATTCCCGTGGTCACCCGCATCTCGAGTTACCCACCACTCCTTCGTGCCGCGGACGGTCAGAGAAGGTCGGGCATCGATTCGATCACGGACCATTTCGAGATCCAGCAAGTCGCGCGGTCCCGCGCGGCCTTCGCTCCGAGCGCCTTCATGGTGCGCACCTACGACCGGCTCGAAGGAATCGCCGTCGACATGGTCCGCAGTCCGGTGCTTGTACGACCTCTCGCATCCCCGGATGCGCCACCTCCCGAGCCCTTCGCCGGGCGCGATTATCTCCTCTTCTTCGGCACGTTGAAGCGGCTCAAGGGCATCGACCTGATCAGCACCATCGTCACACCCCTGCTTCAAAGACACCCTGCCCTCCACTTTGCGTTTGTCGGACGCGACCTCGCACAGCACGGCGCGACCCGGTGGTTTGAAAGGATCTGCGCCGCCAATCCTGCAGTGCGCTCCCGACTGCTGCATTCGCCGGCGGTCCCTTGGTCCACTTTGCAGCCCATTCTCTGTCATGCACGGCTCGTGGTCATGCCGTCGCGGGTGGACAACTATCCCAATGCCTGCCTCGAGGCGCTGGCTTGCGGCGTGCCGGTCGTGGGATCCTCGGAATCGAGCATCGACGAGATGATCGAGGAGGGCCGCACGGGCCATATCGTCGAGAACGGCAGTGCGGAAGCCCTGCTAGCCGGGATCGAAAGGCATCTCGACCTGCCGTCCGTTGCGCAACAGGCCATGCGCGCTGCCGCGCGGTCTGCCGCCGAATGCATGGCCGCCGAAGATCGCATCCAGACGCTTATCGATTACTACTACCACGCTTGCCGCACGCCGGCACCGGTCCGTTCAAAGTGATCTCTGTCATCATCAGCACCTGCAACCGACTCGACCTGCTTCCGGGCTGCCTTCAGAGCCTCGTCGAGCAGAGCGCGGATCCGGGGTCCTTCGAAGTCGTCGTCGTGGACAACGCGTCGACGGACGGGACCTTGCGGTTCCTCGAGGGCTACCGATCCGGCCTGCGTCTCCGCGTGCTGCAAGAACCACAACCCGGCATGTCGATCGCGCGCAATCTCGGCGGGCGGTCCGCAGCGGGCGAGTACCTCGCGTTCCTCGATGACGATGCCCGCGCGCATCCAGACTGGATCCAAACGGCCACCGCGTGCCTCGCACGGCTCCCCCGGCCGGTCCATGCCCTCGGAGGCCCGATTCTGCCCTTCTACACCACGCCTCGTCCGGCTTGGTTCCACGATTCGTACGAGGCGCGACGGGCCTCCAAGCCGGAGGGTTTTGTCAAGCCAGGCGACTCGTTCTCGGGATCCAACATGATTTGGCACCGCGATGCGCTGGCAGGGGTCGGGTGGTTTAATCGGGACCTGGGCGCCGTCGAGGGCTCGCTCCGGCTCGGTGAGGAATCCGAGGCCTTCCAACGCCTTTGGCATGCGACGCCCGATGCGCGCCTGTACTTCAGCTCGAAGCTGGTAGTCTATCACTGGGTGCCGCCGTGGAAGATGAGCCTCCAGTATCAATTGAAACGCCGCTACCGCGTGGGCCACACCCTGGCTCAGATCAGCCTCGCCCAGTCGGCCGAGCGATCCCGGGTCTGCGGTTCGGCAATGCGCGAGATGATGTCCGCCACCGTGCGCGGGCTCCCACGCCTCGCGCGGGGACGCGCCATGCAGGGTCGCCTACTGGACTACCTCGGGCCGATCTGGGTCTCCCTGGGTCGCCTCGGAGGTGCGTTCACGGCGGTTCGACGGCAGCGCGCGGCGTAGCCGCCTTGAAGGCATGAGGCCTCGCGTTCTATTCACGGCGAACACCGCGGATCTCGCCGCCGGCACGTCGAGAAGCCTT
>CAZYJB010000062.1:0-10611 GCA_964647675.1 uncultured Verrucomicrobiota bacterium
GACCGCACTCTTGCCACCGCGTTATAGAGCGGGTCCCCGCGTGAATCGACCCTCAACACGGCCGAGGCCAACCCCGCTCAGGCGGCGGCGGCCAGCTCGCGTCCGAGGATCTGCTGTCGGAACTGCTTCGGGGTGACCCCGAAGACGCGGCGGAAATGCAGCGTGAGATGGCTCTGGTCGCAGAAACCCACCTGGACCGCGATATCCGAGGTCGTGTGCTTCCTCGAGATCAGCAACTCCCGCGCGCGGTCCACCCGGCACTGGACCAGATACCGGTGCGGTGAAAGGCCCGTGCTGTCCTTGAAGCACCGCGCGAAGTGGAAAAGGCTCAGGCCCGCCTCGGCCGCGAGCGCCGACAGCGGGATGTCTTCCGACAGGTGGGCGTGCATGTAGTCGAGCACGCGCTTCAACTGGTTCTTCGTCAGGCCGCCCTGGATCCCTTCGCGTTCGCGACGCGGCGCCGCTCCGTACCGGGTCACCAGATGGGCGGAAAGCGATGCCGCCATCGACTCGCCGTAGACGCGCCCGCCGGGATAGCCCGCCAGCACTTCCTGGTGCAGCGACACCGCCATCGCCGATAGCAGCGGATCCCTGACCGGAACGGCGAACCGCAGCTCCACCGGGTCCTCGCCCCCGCCCAGCGTGTGGGTGGCGAAGCGAACGAACCGCGGATCCAGCGTGATCATCAGGATCTCTCCGGAACGCAGGGTTTTCGACGAAAAGCGACGCAGCGCCGGAATGAGGACCGATTGCCCTTCCTGGAAGGTCACCACCTGGGTCCCTTCTTCCGAGCGCCATTCAAACACGGACGACCCCTGCACCTGCACGACCACGGCGTGCTTCATCAGCACGACATCCTTGAGTTCGTTGGATCTCCCCGCTGCGTAGGCTTCCACCTGGATCCCCTCCCACGGCCCCTCGGCACTGGAACTCTGCGGGGCATCGGGAATGGCCGGCCGGACTTCCCCACTCTCCAGCTCCATCACGGACGAACGACAGTCTTGTGTAAGCATGGTCTACTTCGGGTTATCGAATTCCAGGGCGAGCGACAGTCGCCGGCCATCGTGACCCCCCAAAAAGCGAAAGGTCGATGGCTCACGCCATCGACCTCGTCACCTGCGCCGCGGAACCTCACCTCACCTAATCCGCGGCACAGAAATCAGACGAACGGCCGGCTGGCAAGCGACTCTAACCACCCCCTCACAGGAAACCTTCCCGGCAACCCCCATGAGCCGCCGGGTCCCTGCTCTCAACTGTAATAGCGCAATCCCGCCAACCAGTCCGCACGTTCGTGACACTTTTTCTCTCGATACTCCGAAGTTCTGCTGAAATCGGGATGGGTCGGCGGCATCCGCCGCCGACCCGTGACCCACGTCGCCCAACCTCAACCGGAGGCTCACGACGTGAAAAACGGCAACCAGGCATCCGGGCCATGACACCCCGCGGTATCCGCCAGCCCTCCGGCGCGCCACGCGCCGTCGATCTTCCCATGCGCATTCCGAGACCAAACCCCGCAACGGAATCTGGAAAAATCGACGAAATGCCCCACCGAACCCCGAGGAGTCAGCGCGCACGATCGCGGATCGAGCGCTGCAACCAGGCCCGCGCATACGTCCAGATCCCTTCGGCCGAACGTTTCGAAATGCCCAGGGCGGCCGACGCCTCTTCCATGGTCATGCCGATGAAATAGCGGCATTTCACGAGGTGCGCAGCCTGGGGATCACTGTGCGCCAACTCGTCGAGCGCGTCGTGAACCGCCAGCAGTTCATCGGGTTCAACGGCCAGCACCAGCGCATCTTCGTCCAGCACCTCCCGCACCGACGTCCCTCCCCGCTTCTGGCTGTTCTTGCGGCGCGCGTGGTCCACCAGGATGCGGCGCATTGCCTCTCCCGCAGCGGCGAAGAAATGCGCGCGACTTTCGTACCCATGCTGGACGCCGCCGGAAAGGCGCAGCCAAACCTCATGCACGAGCGCGGTCGGCTGCAGAGTGTGCCCGGGCGCCTCGCGCTGCATGCGCGCCGCCGCCATCCGGCGCAATTGGTCATAGACCAGTGGCAGGAGCTCCGCGGCCGCGCCGGGCTGCCCCAGCGTGACGGCATTCATGATGCGGGTCATGTCCCCGACGTTGAGCTCCTGGTCCACAGCTGTTTCCGCACACGCCCCGGCAAACGACGATCCAACGGGATGCGACGTTACAACGGGTTCCATTCTTCACAAGAGCTCACGAGACGACTCACCCAGGTTCCTCGACCAAGGTCGGATGAGCCGGGCCCAGAGAAAACGAAAACGGGCTGGTCGTTGGACCAGCCCGTCGTGCTTCCCGCCGGAGCGGGCGAATATCAGGTCAGGCGATTCCGGCTCAGTACACCGTGGTGGACTCGAGTTCGGTGATCGGGCTCATGCGCGCCTTGGTGGTCACGTCGACCTTCAGGCGGGCGTCGCCGGCCTTGGTGCCCTTGCCCTTGACCGTGTAAGTGATGGTCTGCTTGAGCGCGAGGGTCGGAACCGTCGCCCACGTCACCGTGTTGCCGCTCACGCTGCCGCCGTTCGACGCGGAACCCGGGGTCACTTCGTCCGGGAACTGCGCCTTGATCGACACTTCCTGGAGGTCGAGGCCGCCGCCCTGGTTGGTCACCTTGATGGTGTAGGTGGTCTCCTCGCCGACCTGGATCGGATCCGGATCGTCCACCACTTCCACCAGGATCGCGTTGACGCCCTGGATGAAGACGCTGCAGGTCGTATTGGCCGGTTCGGCGCACACGCCGCGCACCGCGGCGCTGAACGAGTAATTGCCGCCGTTCGCGCCCGAGAGGGTCACGCAGACCTTCTTGCTCGCACCCGGAGCCAGCGAACCGACGTTCCAGCTCACGGTGCCGCCGTTGTTCGCACCACCCTCGGTGGCCGAGCGGAAGGTGAGTCCCGCCGGGATCGGGAGGCTGACCACGGTGGAGGCGGACGGAGCATCCCCGGTGTTCTTGACCTCGAAGCAAACCTCGAACGGACGGCCGATGAACTCGGCGTATTTGGCACCCAGCGGCCCGGTCTTCTCAGTGGGCGTGACGCAGGCAATCGTCAGGGCCGGCTTGACCACCTTCACACTGGCTTTCGCCTCGGCTTCCACGCCTTGGGTGCTGGTCGCCTTGGCCGGGTTCTCGAAGCTGCCCGTGCGCGCGGCCTTCGCATTGAACGCGAATTCCTTGCTCTGGCCGGGGGTCAGCGTGCCCGCGTCGAACGAGACCGAAGACTGGCCCGCGTCCGTGGTCAGGCCGGACGGCAGGGTGTCGGTCACCTTCACCCCGGTCAGCGTGCTGCTGCCGTTGTTGCGCACGACCAGCTTCACCGGGATCGGATCGCACTGGACCACCTGCGCCGGCATGGTCTTTGCCAACTCGATGGCCGGCTTCACGACCTTGATCGGCTCGCAAAGGATCGGGCTGTAGGTCGCCCAGCCACAGGTGGTGATCGTGCCTTCGCTGGAGGCCGTGCCCGTGACCTTGACGGTCTTGGTCTCTCGCGGTCCGAGCGCGCCGATCTTCCAGGTGGCCACGCCGCCATTGACCGAATCGGCCTTGGGCGCCGAATCGGAGGTGCGGAAGTTCTCCGTCACTTTATCCATCAATACGACGTCGGTCAGCGCGTAGTCGGTCAGGTTGATGACGCGGTACTCGTAGCTGAACGGCTTGCCCACCAGCACTTCGGCGGGGACCACCTTTTCCAGCAACAGGCCGCTGCTCTCGCGCAACCCGGTGGGGAAGGCCATCGATCCACGGACGTACTTGAGGCCACCTTCCTCGAAAGAGGTGTGCGACGGACCGTAGCCGCCTGCCGGGCGCGGCATGGGCTTGGGCGTCTCGACCGGCGCAGGCGCCTTGGTCGTGGCCGGCTTCGACGCAACCGGGGTGGAACGGCCAGAGGACTTCGCCGTGGTGGTGGAGCAGCAACCTGTAATCACCAGGGCTGCGACCAACGTCGCCACGAGCGAAAGAGGCTTGGGAAGCATTCGCATAATGTCTTGTTTGGGCTGATAAACCGAACCAAAGCCCAGCGGCCAGCCTGGTGGGGAGGCAGAGCCGCTAAGCGAACGCACTATGGAACTGGTCTCTTGGGTGTCAAGGCTCGCGAGCCCGACGGTTTTACGCCTTTAGCCCCTGTCACTGCGCAATCCTTGCACACACTTCTTTCTCCTCCGCGCAATCCCTGCACCGCATTCCGCGCGGATCCGGGCGCCGTGTGCGGCGAGAGACCCATCCAGACGGGACCCAACCCAACCCTTTTGCGTCCTGGGCGGCATCCGTCACTGTTTCAAGGCGTTCCGTCCCACGCGGCACGGTTCCGATCCGAGGTGGCCTGGGACCTGCTAGGATTCGCTCGACCGGCACGCTGCTCCTTTCAGGACTCCGGCGCGCCACGCAACGCAACCAAACCAATCCAACCTCGGAATTCCATGCACCTTCGAAACGTTCTCGCCCTCGCCGGCATCGCTGCCGCTCTCGTCGCCGGCCCCACCGCACTCGCCCAGCAGCAGGAAGGTCAGGACCGCCCCGGCGGCCGTGGCAACTTCGATCCCGAACAGATGCGCCAGCGCATGATGGAGCGGTACCGGGAGCAGTTGGAGGTGAAGAGCGACGACGAATGGAAGCTCATTGAGGAGCGCGTCACCAAGGTGAACGAGGCGCGACGTGACGCCGGCTCCGGTCGCGGCGGGTTCGGCACGATGATGCGCCCGCAGCGACAGGGCGACGGCGGCGGCGGGGAAGGCCGGAACGCCGCCCGCGGCAACCGGGGTGGTGGCGGTGGCGGATTCGGCGGTGCGCAACTCCCGGAAGCCGACGAACTGCAGAAAGCCATCGAGTCCAAGGCCTCGGCCGAAGAGATCAAGGCCAAGCTCAACAAGTATCGCGAGGCCCGGAAGGCCAAGCAGGCGAACCTGGCCAAGGCCCAGGACGAGCTGCGCAAGGTTCTGTCGGTACGCCAGGAAGCCACCGCGGTTCTGGTTGGACTCCTCGACTAAGCCGAAGGCATTCACCGCCCCCCGGGGAGACCCTCGTGGGGCGGCGGCCCCGTCTCCCCGCCCTCCCAGCTTACCTGCCTCGCCGGCACCATGCCCAATCCCGAGCCCCCCCCGACTTCGCCCGACCTCTTTCAGCGCATGGTCGATGGACGCCAGTTGTCGCCCGGAGACGCCCGGGCGCTGGCCTCGCACGCCTCGCGGGGCCCCGGGAGCGGCGCGCCAGCCACCGAGGACGACGTCCTGCGCTGGCTGGCGGGGGAGTACGATCTCGAGTTCACGGCGCTCGATGGCATCGAGCCGGACAAGCAGGTCCTCTCGCTGTTCCCGGCCCGCTTGCTGTTGCGTGACGAACTCCTGCCCTTGCGTCGCACCAACGGGTGTGTCGAGGTGGCCACCAGCCGTCTCTTCGCCACCCAGGGGCTCGACGCGCTGCGGGCGGTCACGGGCTTGCGCCTGAAGCCCGTCCTTGCGCCCTCCGAGGCCATCCAGCGCGAGATGAAGAAGCACCTCGGCGTTGGCGCCGACACGCTGAACACGCTCGAGGAGGAGCGGCCGTTCGAGGTGGTCGACGAGTCGAAGGAGGACGATACCAACCTCGACAACGCCGCCGAGGACGCGTCGATCATCCGCTTCGTCAACCAGGTGCTGCGCGATGCGATCGAGCTGCGCACCTCGGACATTCATCTCGAACCGTTCGAGGACGAACTGCGCATCCGCTACCGCATCGACGGCGTTCTCCAGGAGATCCCGGTCCCCCCGCAGATCAAGCGCTTCCAGCCGGCCATCGTCTCGCGCGTCAAGATCCTCAGCCATCTCAACATCGCCGAGAAGCGCCTGCCCCAGGACGGACGCATCAAGATCCGCGTCGACGCCAACGAGGTCGACATCCGTGTCTCGGTCATCCCGATGCTGCACGGTGAGGCAGTCGTCATGCGCCTGCTGCGTCAGAGCTCGACCCTGCGCGGGATGGAAGACCTCGGGATGGACCCGCGCGAACTGCGCTGCTTCCGGCGCGTCCTCGGCCTGCCGCACGGCATCATCCTCGTCACCGGCCCGACCGGCAGCGGCAAGACCTCGACGCTCTACACCGCTCTCGCCGAGATCAACGACTCGGTCCGAAAGATCATCACCATCGAGGATCCCATCGAGTACCAGCTCAAGGGCATCAATCAGATCCAAGTTTCGGAGAAGGCCGGACTCACCTTCGCGCGCGGGCTGCGCTCGATCCTGCGTCATGACCCCGATGTGGTGCTGGTGGGCGAGATTCGCGACCAAGAGACCGCGCAGATCGCGGTGCAGGCGTCGCTTACCGGCCATTTGGTCTTCTCCACGCTGCACACCAATGACGCCCCCGGCGCCCTGACGCGCCTCGTCGACATGGGGGTCGAGCCCTATCTCGTGGCGTCGTCGCTCGAGGCCGTGCTCGCGCAGCGCCTCGTCCGCGTCCTCTGCGCCCAGTGCAAACAGGAAGACGTCTCGCCGCAGGCGCAGACCCTCAAGGCGCAGCTGGGCATTCCGCGGGAATCGAGGATCTACCGAGCGGTGGGCTGCCGCGCGTGCCGCCAGACCGGCTACCATGGACGGCGCGCCGTGTTCGAGTGGATGGATTCCGACAACGAGATCCGCCGTCTCATCCTCAAGAATGTGTCGAGCGACGTCCTGCGCGAGGCGGCGGCCAAGGCCGGGATGCGTTCGCTGGCCGACGACGGCTGGCGCCTGGTGCGCAACGGCGTGACCACGCCGGAGGAGGTGTTGCGCGTCACCAAGGAGCAATCCCAGGGCACCGAGGCGGGCGAAAGCGCGGCTGCCATGATCGCCAACTCCTCCGCCGCGGCCTGATTCCGCCGCGCACCCGACCCATGGCCCTCTTCCGCTATCGCGCGCTGCAGACCGACGGATCGATCGCCGAAGGGCAGATCGAGGCGGGCGGACGTCAGGAGGCGCTGCGCCGCATCGATGCGCTCCAACTGCGTCCCATCACCCTGGTCGAACACAACGCCGCGGTTCGCCCGCCGAAAGCGCCCAAACCCGCCGCGCCAGCCATCAATGGTTCGGGCGGGTCCGGTGTGGGCAAGGCGACGGCGCCCTCCGCCGCCGCCGCCGCCGCGCCCGCGGCTCCCGCTCCCGCACGCTCGGGCGAGACCGCACCCGCCGCTCCGCTCCTCTCCTTCGGCGGCAACCCGCGCGTGTCGGCGCGCGAGCTGGAGAATTTCACGCGCCTGCTGTCCAGCCTCCTGGCCGCCGGCGTCCCGCTCAGCCGCGCCCTCGTCATCCTGCATCGCGAAGCCGGTTCGCCGGCGGCGCGCGCGCAGTGGAAGACCGTGCACGACCGCGTCGTCGACGGCATGGCGCTGGCCGACGCGATGGCCAAGTCTCCGGAGACCTTCCCGCGCGTCTATGTCGCCATGGTGGAGGCTGGTGAGACGGGCGGCTTCCTCGACGTCGTGCTCGCGCAGATCGCGGACTTCCAGGCGCGGGAGAAGGAGATGCGCGGAAAGGTGCTCACCGCCATGCTCTACCCGGCAATCCTGCTGACGCTGGCGCTCGGGGTGCTGGTGTTCCTCCTCGTCTTCTTCATCCCGAAGTTTCAGGGCATCTTCGCCGGTTTCGGCGCGAAGCTGCCGTTGCTCACCCAGCTCATCGTCTCGGCCAGCGAGGTCATTCGCGAATACGGCATCTTCGTCGCCATCGCCCTGGTGGTCGCCGTCCTGCTCACGCGCACCTGGCTCGTCTCGCCGACTGGACGCCGGACCTGGGAGGGCGCGATCCTGCGCCTGCCGGTGATCGGTCCACTCGTCGCGCAGTTCGCCATGTCCCGCTTCTGTCGTATGCTGGGCACCCTCCTCGGCGCGGGCGTGCCCCTGATCAACGGTCTCAATGTGGCGCGCCGGTCCCTCGGCAACCAGATCCTGGTCGATGCGGTGGCCAATTCGATCGACCGCGTGAAGGAGGGCAAGGCGCTCGGCCCGAGCCTCGCCGAGTGCCGCTCGCTATTCTCCGGTGCCACGCTGGAAATGATCTCGGTGGCCGAGGAAAGCGCGCGACTCGATCGCGAACTGGTGCGCATCGCCGACGTGACCGAGGGCGACCTCGACCGCCAACTGCGCACCGCGGTCGCCATGGCCGAGCCGCTCATGCTGTTCCTCATCGCCGGCATGATCGGCACCATTTTCATCGGGATGGTCATCCCGATCTTCTCACTCCAAGACCACATCAAGTAACCCCGAGGCGCGACTCCCCGGATCTCACCCATGACCATGAAACTCACGACTTCACGTCCCGCTCCACGCGTCCGCCACGGCGGCTTCACGCTCATCGAACTGCTCCTCGTCCTCGTGATCCTCGGCATCCTGGCCGCGGTCGTCGTGCCGAAGTTCGCCGGCCGCACCGAGCAGGCCCGCATCACCGCCGCCAAGACCCAGATCGCGTCCTTCGCCACCGCGCTGGATGCGTACGAGGTCGACAACGGCTCGTATCCCAAGGGCAAGGATGGCCTGCTCAACCTGGTCCAGCAGCCACGCGACGCGAAGGACTGGAAGGGGCCCTACCTGAAGGATGTCCCGGCCGATCCCTGGGGCCGGCCCTATCTCTACGAATGCCCGGGTCGCCGCAACACGACCTCGTTCGACCTTTCCTCCGCCGGCGCCGACGGGCAGGAGGGCAACGACGATGACGTCACGAACTTCCAGAACACGCGCTGAAGCACGCGCCTTCACGCTGCTCGAGCTCATCCTCGTCATGGCGCTGCTCGTCATCGGGTTCGGCACGGCCCTGCCCACGCTGCGCCGGTTCTTCGGCGGCCGCACGCTCGACTCCGAGGCCGGCCGCCTGCAGGCGCTGACGCGCTACGCGCAGAATCGCGCCGTGAACGAGGGGGTGCCCATGGTGGTCTGGATCGACGAGAAGTCGCGGCGTTACGGACTGCAGGTCGCCGCGGGATTCCTCGCCGACCGCGACGACGACTCGCGCGCGACCGAGTTCCAGGCCGACGAGACGGTGGAGCTGCTCGTCACGGAACCGCGGCGCGCGGCGACCTTCGGCACCCTCTCCGGTTCCGGCACCGTGGGCACCGAAACCGCCGCCCTCACCGCACGGCGCTCGACCCTGGACGACCGCCCGCTGAACCAGCTTCCCGCCATCCGGCTGCTGCCCGATGGCTATATCGATCCGCGCAGTCCGGAGCTCGTCGAATTGCGCCGCGGCGAGAAAGAGGTGCTCTGGCTCGTGCAGACCACCAACCGACTGGCCTACGAGCTGCGCTCGGAGAAACCCGTGCTCGCAAACTACTGAACCGACCCTCGAGCGCCCTCATGAAACTTGCGACCGCCCAGTCATGCACCGTCGCCCGGCACCGCGCCGGCGCGCGTGCGGCTTGGCATCGCGCCGGGTTCACGCTCGCCGAGGTCCTCGCCGCGCTTGCCCTGCTGGGCATCGTCATCCCGGTCGCCCTCGAGGGCCTGCGGATCGCCAGCCTCGCCGGACAACTGGGCCAGCGACGGACGGCCGCGGCGCGCATCGCGGAGAACGCCCTTAACGAATGGCGGGCGGGCAACCGCGGCAACAGCACCATGCCCGGCGGCGTCCTCTTCGACGGCCCCAACGAATACCGATGGCAGATGCGCAGCGAGTCGTGGCCCATCGACTCCATGCGCCTCGTCACGGTGGTCGTCGATTACACGGTCCAGGGACGCCGGTACGATCTCCAGCTCTCGACACTCGCCAGCCTGTGATTCTCGGTTCTTCCAGCCAACCGCCCCGTTCCGCGCCGCTCCCCGGCGCGCGGAGGTCCGCGTTCACGCTGCTGGAGGTGCTGCTCGCCATCGCTGTGGGCGCGGTGGTCCTCGCCGCCATCACCACCGTCTTCTTCGGTGCGCTGCGCCTGCGCGAACGCACCAGTCGTCTCGTCGAGCAGGCACTCCCGGTGCAACGCGCGCTGCAGGTCATCTCCCGCGATCTGGTCAACCTCCTGCCCCCGGGCGGCACGTTTGCCGGTGCCTTCTCCACCACGCCGTCCAACTCCGTTCTCTCGGGCCAGGTCTCGCCCGACCTCTTCACCGCCAGCGCCACGCGTGACGATCGCACCCCCTGGCCCGACATCGAAAAGGTGGCCTACCTCCTTCTTCCCTCGACCAATCGCGCGCATGGCCGGCAGTTGGTGCGCGCGGTGACACGAAACCTCCTCGGACTCGCCTTCGAGACGCCGGTCTACGAGCCGGTGCTCGACGGCGTCGAATCACTCACCCTGCGTTACCACGACGGCTCGCAATGGCAGACCACCTGGGATTCCGCCACCGCGGCCACACCGCTGCCGGCCGCCATCCAGGTCGAACTTCAGCTCGAAGCCGGAGCCAGCCTCACCGCCGCGGAAGCGCTCGAACAACCCGGCGCCCGGCGCGGGGAACTGCCGCCTCCCATCATGCTGGTGGTGCCCATCCTCATCGACGGCTCCACCAACACGTCGTCCAGCAGCACCTCCGATTCGGGCTCCAGCTCGTCCTCCGCTGGCGGCGGCACCGGGGGCGGTTCACCGACTCCGAATCCGCCTGCGGGTGGCGGCGGCGGCGGCACAGGTGGGGGTGCGGGCGGAGGAGGCCCGCGAT
>CAZYJB010000063.1:0-10593 GCA_964647675.1 uncultured Verrucomicrobiota bacterium
CACGCGATGCCGACCCCAGGCGGCCGTGTTGAACGATCCGGGCGGGTTGTGTTCCACCTCGTGGGGATCGACGTAGTAGTGCCCCTCGGGGATGGGGCCCTGGCCTTCCAGGTGCTGGAAGGCGGGCTGGGTCATGTCGACGCCGTGCGCGGAGGGGTGATTGGGGAGGAGTCCCGAGAGCGCGCGGACGGTGAGGCTTGGGGTGCCGACGACCTCGAGAGCGCTTCCATTGAAACGCATGGCGGTCACCGCACCGGTGCCGGAGTTCCACCACCTGGAAGCCTCTTCGTCGGCAGTGGTGACCTGCTCACTGGCCCAATCGCCGGCGCGATCGGCGAGGCGCTCGACGCGGTCCGACTGGCGGCCGAACCATTCCGAGGCGCGGTCCGCAGCCCTTTCCCCGCGCCGCCACGCGCGGCGCGCGGTCTCCTCCGCCCCTTGGAGGCTCTGGCGTTGCAGGCTGGCTGGAGCCGTGGTCTCGCACGCGGCAGGGCTTCCGAACTGTTGCGACGCCTGTTCGGCCGCCGACTCGAGGGCCGGATCGTCATGCACCTCGAGGGAGGACGGCACGGCGTCGAACCCCTGCTGCTGGCGGGTGTGTTCGAGTTCGTGCGCGAGCAGGGCTCGCCCGGCATCCGATTCGGGTGTTCGCGCGGCGTCGCCCCAGACCACATGCTGGCCCACGGTGTACGCGAGTGCGGACACCGCACTGGCCGAGTCCATGGCACGCGCGTCGTCGTGGAGGCGCACGCGGCTGAAGTCGTGTTGGAACCGCGGTTCGAAGAACGCGCGGGTGGCCGCGTCGAGCGGTCGGCCGGGAGTTGCGAGCACCTCGCGCACGAGTGGCGGCGCTTCGCTGGCCGTGGGACCGGAGGCATGTCGTAGCAGGGACTTTTTGCGCCGGCACTCCGCGCATTCGCCGCCGGTGTCCGAGGTGCCCCCGCAGGCACATCGCCGCTGGAGCAGCGGTTGCCTGGGGGAAAACAGCGGCGCCGTGACCCCAGGGGTCCCTGGTGGGCGCGCCGGCGCGGAGGCCGTTGGGCGGGCCCCGGTGTGGGACTTGGATGGCGCGGGAGCGAAGCTCATGGCGTCGGAGGGGCGGGCGCAGGGCCGCGCCGGCATTCACGCAAGGTCAGCACGAGCTGGTTGCGGTCGCTGCACGTATAGTCGAAGAAGCAGAGCGGGATCGCCGCCGTGCCCTCCGTGGAGATGAAGGGTTCTCCGGTGACGGCGAGCTTGTCCGGGAAGACGAAGACCTTGACCGAGGCCGGCGGCTGCAGGGCCTCCGGCAGGAGGCGCGTGGTCTGGAAGCGCACGATGCAGCGGTAGACACCGTCTGGACGAGGCGGCTCGCACGCGGTGGTCGAAGGCGGCGGCGCCGGGCGGTGGAGAATGTCGGCGACGTACTTCTGGGCGGCGACCTTCGAGAGGCTTTGCGGATCCTGGTACCAGGAGGGACAGGTGGAAGTGAGTGCGGGTGCCGGCGCCGGCGCATCCGGTGTTCCCGGGGAGTCGGAGCCATCGCGCTGGCGCTGCACCAGCGGCGCGCGTGACGTCAGCAATGCGCGACCCAACGTGAGCCCTCGGGCACCGTCGTGGGGCGACGAGCGAGCGGGCACCGAAAGTCGGGTTCTCACGGGGTCCCCTTTCCCTGGGTAAATGGGAACGGCTGGGGCGGCGTCAGGAGTGCCTGGGCGAAAGCGCGCGCGGCGGCTTCGGGACTGGCGCCGTCGGGCAGGGTCACTCCGGGCAGGTGCGTGTTGCCGGAATGCGCCGCGAGCTGCGCAGCCAGCCTGGGATTCGCGTGAAGGCGACGGGTCAGTTCGGCAACCAGCGCAGACTCCAGACGGAGCGATTGCTGCTGGTCGAAGGGCAGGCCACGCAGAACGAGGTGATCGATGTGCAGGCGAACGTTTGGCTCCGCGCGGGTTGACGGTGCGCGGTGCGGGATCGGCGACCGGGTTGGGAGCGGCGCGCGCATGGGTCAGGTTCCGAGCCAGCCCGCGAACTCCGAATCACTGGCCGGGCGTTCGAGTTTGGCGCACTCCGCCCGCGCGGCATCGTGCAGGTGTTTCATGCGGACCGGTTCTCCGGCGTCGGCGGCCAGGACGGCGGCGCCGAGTGCGATGTTTCGGATGTGACCGCCGGCCACGTTGAGCTGGGCCAGTCGACGTGGTTCCAGGCCTTCGGTCGGGGTCTGGGAAGGAAAGACGCGCCGCCAGATCTCGGCGCGTTGAGCGGCATCCGGGAAGGGGAACTGCACGACGAAACGCAGTCGCCGCAGGAAGGCGGTGTCGAGCGAGGCCTTGAGGTTGGTGGTCAGGATGGCGATGCCCCGGTAGGCCTCCATGCGTTGGAGCAGGTAGCTGACCTCGATGTTGGCGTAACGGTCATGGCTGTCCTTCACTTCGGTCCGCTTGCCGAACAGGGCGTCTGCCTCGTCGAAGAGCAGGATGGCGACTCCGGACTCCGCGGCGTCGAAGATGCGGCGCAGGTTCTTCTCGGTCTCGCCGATGTATTTCGACACCACGGCGCTGAGGTCGATGCGAAACAGCTCGAGATCGAGGTCACGTGCAAGGACCTCGGCGGACAGCGTCTTGCCGGTGCCGCTGGGTCCGGAAAAGAGCGCGCTGAGGCCGAGTCCGCGTGGGCCGCGCGCGGCGAAGCCCCATTCCTCGCCGACCCGGTGGCTGTGGCGCGCGTGCATGACGATCTCCTTCAGCCGTTGCCGCGCCTCGGCGGGAAGCACGAGATCCTCCCAGCCAGCCGAGGGCTCGAGGCGCTGGGCAAGCGCCTCCAGCGGTGCGCGGGCCCGCGCGCGACAGAGCGCGCGAAGGCGGCGGGGAGGATCGCCGCGCGGCGCGGAAGTGCTGGATTTCCGCGACGCGCGCGGGGAGCCGGCTGCCGAAGCGGCACCGGGTGCGGAGGGAAACTCGGCGTGCAGTTGTCCGGCGATGAAACGGATGTCCTCGGTGCCGAGGCGGAATTCACGCGAAACCGCGGTCACTTCACCGTTGAGGCGACCGGCCATCTGCCCCAGGGCCGCGTTCCAGAGCAGGGGAAGTTCCTCGGCGGAGAGACGCGGCAGGTCGACGCGCACGAGGCGTTGGTGGCGCGGAGCGGCTCCGGATCGCGCGAGGAGCAGGGCACTCGTCTGAAGCTGATCGAGCCACGCCAGGGCGCGGCGTTCCTCGGCATCGCCCCCGGTCATCTCGATGGCGGCCAGGGCTCCGGTGAGGGCGACTTCACGTTCCCAAAGGCGGGCCAGCGCTTCCCGTTCGGCGGCCGACTCCGGGAGATCATGCGCATCGACGAGGAACAGGGCGGCGCCCAGTTCGGCGGCGGCGGCGGCGGCGACCGATCGCGCGTCCGAGGCCGAGTCCGAGGCCAGTTGCAGCACCAGCGGCGCAGTGGCCGAGCGGAGATGCCGCGTGCACGCCTCAACGCAATCCTGCTGCGTCTTGCTGAACAGCCCGTGGGGCGCAAGAGCGTGGAAGATCGGGCGCAGGCGATCATCGCGGGCCGGGACGCCGCAGAGGTAATGCAGGATTCGTTCGTCCACCCGCAACGGGCACTGGATGAGACCCTCGCCCGTCCCCACTTCGATCAACCGCCAGCGGCGCAGGGGCGCCTCGGGTCCGAGCGCAGACCAGTGCGCGTCAGGGAGGGTCCCGAGGGCCAGACCAAACGTGGCGTGCCGACGGCGGGGATCTCCATGGAGCCGCGCGAGTAGCTCCGCGAACTGGGAATCCATTTCCGGCGCTGCCACGAGGAGGAGGAGATCGCGCTCGAAGGCGGAGAGCCGAAAGCGGGAAGCGATCTGTTCGAGAGCGGGCGGCGCGGAGACCGTCGCGGGTTCCGTTGCGATTGCATTTCCCGGGCCGGACCCGGAGGCCGAACCCTCGAGTCGGGAGCGCAATCGTGCCACAGCCGCTCCCAGTGCACGCTGGTTGGCGGCCGCTGAGTCGATGGTTTCGGGCGCGCTCATGTCAGGGAATGGCGATGAAGTGCGCCGAGGCGAAGGTCGCGGGTGCGTCCTCGGGGCGCTCGATGAACTGGCTCTCCACGCCGTCCACGCGAAGGCGCGCCAGCAGCGAGCTGCCGCTCACGCCGGGAGGCAGCGTGCCTTCGAAGTCGACGCGTGCGGTGGGGGACTCGATGACCGGGGCGAGAAGTTCCGCCTGGCCGAGCACGAGCGTCGCCGTCTGTCCCGGACGCAGCGTGGGCTCGACCTTGAGCCGCACGCGGAACCGGTCCGCGCCGAGCGGCGTGACCACCGGGGCGTCGGCGCCGGTACCGACGAAGCGCGGCGCCACTGCCACGGTAAGCCGGTTGGTCGTGCGCGGTCCGGTGTCCCCGGTCGGCGTGACCGAGGCCTCGACGGAATGCCATCCAGCCGCCCAGGTGCCGGTGAATTCTTCAAGATCGAGTTCGAGGCAGGCATCGGCTTCGGCGGGAAGGAGCGCGCGTTCGGCGACATCGGCGCCCTCCGGATCGGGACCGCGCAGCAGGACAGCGGGATCCGGGATCGTCGTGTCTCCCGTGACCTCGAGGCCCAGTACCAGATGGCGGAACAGGACCTGCAGCCCCGCTCCTTGGAGGTGATGACCGAAGAGCTTCAGCACCTGCACGGGCCGCACGCTGGGTTGCCTGTTGGGTGGCACCGAGACGAGCAGAGTCGGTACCGGCGCAACGAGGCTCGGTTGGACGCGTGCGCCGATGTCGCCGGCGCCGCGCGTGAGGACGGGCAGGGGAGTGCGTGCCGCGCGACGGCTTTCGATGAGCACCACCGTCGCCCGGTAGATGACGCTGGTGCGGTAGTGCGCCTGGAGACCGGCCCAGATCTTCGACATCTCGTCGAGCGCCGTGAAGTGCGGCGACACCTTGATGAGTTCGAGCTGATCGGCGAGCAGCACGGCCTGCTCGCGGAACTTCTGCGGCGTGCCGGCGGCGGCATCGGTCTCGGTCGGATCCAGCAGGTCCCGGATCTGGGCGCGGCCCAGGCCGGGATTCTCATGGAGCACCTGCATGGCGTGGCCAAGCAACGACTCGGCGTCCAGGTTCTCGGCGCCGTAGGCAGACAGCAGGTAGTGAAGGTCGAGCGCCAGCGGCGGCGCTGAAACGCGCGTGCCGCGCGAATCGCGCACGGGCTGGAATTCGTTGGCCCAACCGGTATTCGGCGTCACTTCGACGAGGAAGAGATTGAGTCGCGGGATCTCGCCGGTGCCCAGGGTGATGGAGTCGGGAGGCACCGAGCTGATCGTGAAGTTCGAGGGAATGGCGTCGGTATCGGTGCGCGCGGCGGTGACGTGCTCGTGGATGAGCCGGCGCAGGCAGGCGGTCACGGCCGCGATGGCGAAGGCATTGCTCATGCGCGTGGTGATGCGGCCCGGAGGTGTTCGCCCAGCGAAATGCGCGGGGATGGTGCCGCCGCGGTCGGAACCGGGGAGGGCGGAGGCAGGGACGTCAGTTGAGCGCGGATCTCGAGCCGACCGATGGTCACCTGGATGCCCGGCTCCGGCGCAGGCCGGGTCTCCAACGCGGAATGCCGGGCGCGACTCTCAGCGACGGTGCGGGACTCCGGATGAGGGCGCGGCGCGGAAGGCGTTTGGTGTTCGCTGAAGGGGGCGGCGATGTCGCTCCCACGGTTCTTCGAATCCCGATGCCACGGGTGAGCTCCTTTCACCGCCCCGTCGACTGCCTCCGAGGAGGTCGAAGCCGGCGCGTCGTTGGGGCGGGCCGTGAAGGCTGTCGCCGCGACCGTAATTGCAGGCGTGCGAGGCGCAGACCGTTCGTCGGCCGCGCGGTATCGGACGGACGTGACGGCGCGCGCGTTGAACGGCACCGGCAGGCGCCCGGGTGATGGTGACGCGACAGGGTGGGCGCGCTCAGACGATTGAGCAGGCGTCGCGGAGGTGTCGTGCGAGAACTGGCGCGGCGGTCGTCCGAGCGTTGCCGGCCCCTGCGGCGGTGGCGTGGGCGCCCTGAGCGGCTCAGCCGCGGAGTCCTCGGTGATCTCCCCAGGTTCCGTCGGGGGTGGACGTCGGGGTCCCAGGCTCGTGGGCGCGGGCGTCGGAGTTATGGGGCGAATACCGTCGTCGGCGCCACGGCCGGCTGGGTCGTCCGCTTGCGAGTCCGGGCCTGGGTGCTCGAACTCCGGGTGCGTCGGCGCGGAAATCGCGTGATGCGCGGGCGCGAAGACGGTCGGAAGCAGCGGACGGATGCCCATCCCTGGAGCCAAGGCGCGCGCCGCGAGCTGCTGGAAGTAGGTGTTCATCCGCGGACCAGTTCGAGGTAGGCCGCGCGCCGGGCGGGGTGCAGGGCGAGGATCTCGGATTCCGTCCAGCCATACGCCGACGCCAGTTCATGAACTTCGCGCAGGAGGCGCCGGGCTTCAGCGGAGATTTCAGTCATCAGGTAGGCTGAAGCGTCGAAGGACGTGGTCCATTCGTGGCGGCAATGCGGGCATTGCAGGGCGAGCTCGAGGTCGGCGCCCGGATCGGCTTCCGCAAGGGCGGCGGCGGCGGCGGCTTCGGCGGCGGAGTCGAGTTGATCGGGGGAGACCAGTTCCCCCGCCGCATCGCGGGCGGTGACGAGGCAGCGGCGGAAGAGTCGGCTTCCCGCCGCGACCGGAGGCAGACCCGGTACGGCGATTTCGACCAGATCGCGCGCGGTGGGCACGCGGAGGGTGAGGTGGCGTCCGTGCGACTCGGTCACGACCGGGGCCGCGGTGCGCGCCTCGGGCTGAAGCTGGGAGGCGCGGAAATGCAGTTCCATCGGCTGACGGCACTGCGGGCAGTCGGCCAGGGCAGCGAGCGCATCGCCGTACTGCGCGCGGCGCAGGTCGAGCAGACGGCGGGAGAGCTCGCCCAGGGGCAGATCGCAGGTCTCGGCAGGGTCCCGTCCAGACGCCGCCGCCACGAGCACCGCGCCGCGCAAGGCAGGCGGTGCGGCGACCGCGGCTTCCCAGGTGCGGATCAGTTCCGTGGGGGTGAGCGGATTCATGGCGGCAGGCATCGGGTCCATGGCAGGAACGGACGCGACGGGATCCGGTTGAGGCTGAGCGGGGGTCGGGCGGCGTCAGGCCGGTTCGATGAAACTGGGCTCCGCCGGTTCGGTGACGTCGTAGTCGCGTTCCCAGCCCTCGTTCTCGAGTTTGATGCTCTGGATGAGGACCGCGTTGGCGTTGCCGTCGAGGTCGGCCTGGGCTTGGAACTCACTGACCCAGCAGCGGTAGACCTTGTAGGCGAGCACGGTCTGGCCGGCTTCGTTGTAGACTTCGATGATCAGGTCCTTGCGGAAATCCTTGAGCGAAACCTCCGCGCCGAGGCCGCTGCCGAAATTCCAGACCTTGTTGGCCCAGATTTCGAACTCCTTGTCGTGGGTGACACCGCGTTCGAGGGAGATGGCCTCGTACTCGGTGCGCCCGGGGGATTTCCGGCTGCTGCTGGGGTCACCGCCTTCGCGGTGTTTCACGACCTCGGTGCTGCGCTTGAGGGCGCCCACCTTGCTGATGCCGGCGACGTAGCGGCCGTCCCATTTCACGCGGAACTTGAAGTTCTTATAGGGATCGAACCGCGAAGTGTTGACGCTGAACTTGGCCATGGTGTGCAGGCTGGCTGAGGGTTGGCAGGGACGTTGGGAGGTGCGTTCAGGTGGCGATCTGACCGGCCATCTGCTGGAACTTGAGCACCACGAATTCGGCCGGCTTGAGCGGGGCGAATCCGACGACGATGTTCACGATGCCCAGGTTTTGATCGCTGGGGGTGGTGGTTTCCGCATCGCACTTCACGAAGTAGGCGTCGCGGGGTGTGGCTCCGGCAAAAGCTCCCTGGCGGAACAATCCCTGGAGGAACGCGCCGATGTTCAAGCGGAGCTGCGCCCAGAGTGGCGCGTCATTGGGTTCGAACACCGCCCATTGCGTGCCGCGATAAAGGCTCTCTTCGAGGAAGAGGGCCAGGCGTCGAATGGGGATGTACTTCCACTCGGACCCAAGGCGGTCCGAACCGACCAGCGTGCGTGCGCCCCAGACCACCCGTCCGGCCGCCGGCATGGTACGCAGGCAGTTGACGCCCAGCGGATTCAGCTCGCCGTTCTCCGCATCCGTCAGGGGCACCGCAACCGCCGGGACGCCCACCAGCCGCGCCTCGAGTCCGGCCGGAGCCTTCCAGATGCCACGCTCGCTGTCCGTGCGCGCGAAGATGCCGGCGATGACGCCGCACGACGCGAATTCCTCCTCCTGGTTGTCGCGCAGCGGATTGGGCATGCGCAGGCGCGGGAAGAACACGGCGGCGTTCCGGCTGCTGGTGCCGAGGTTGGCCGAGAAATCCGCGGCGCCGGCGACCGCCAGCGCTTTCGTGGTCCAACCGCTGGCGGAGTCGAGGATGAGAAACGCACGGCGGTCCTCGCAGAGCTTGCCCGCCTTGCTGATGACCGTGCTGGCGTCGACCGAGCCGTCCGACTTGTAGGGCGGGATGCAGAGCAGATTGAACAGGTCGGCCTTCTTGAGCGCGAACAAGCCCGTCTTCGCATCCTCCATCCCCGCGGTCTCGGTAAACTCGGCCGCGGTGAGGACCTGGCCATCGTTCGCGCGACCGGCCGCCGCCGGCGCACTGCTGGTGGCCGGGGTGTTGTCTGCGAAGACATCCTTGCCGGCCCCGGCATCGTGCGCCGTGGGCAGGCTGGCCGGGAGTGCGGCGCGGATGAGCTGGGAGCCGTTGAGCAGGACCTTGTCGAGGGAGTTCTTGCGTCCGGCGCGGAAGGTCACGTTGCGGAACACCTCGATGACGCCGGTGCCCCCGTCGCGCACCGTGAGATTGAAGAGATCGCCGGCTGCTTCACCGGTCTCGATGGGGCGGGTTTGCAGGTCGACGCGGATGCGCAACTGGTTGCCCCACGCGCCCGGGCTGGCGGCGGTCACGGTGAGACTCGAATGGGTGATGCTGGCGGTGGACAGCGGATCCGTGGCGGGCGCGGGCGACGTGGCGCGGAAGAGGCGCACAATGAGGGCCTGGGCACCACCATTGAGGAAGAAGTCGCGGACCGCGAAACTCATGGCGCTGTCGAGCCAGAGCCCGCCGAAGGTGCGCTCGAAGTCTCCAAAGCTGTTACAGACCACGGGAGACGCGCGATCGACATCGGTTGGACCGCGCAGCGCGCGTCCGACGAAGGCCGTGATGGAGGTGGCGACTCCGGTGATCGGGCGAACACCGCTGGGGATTTCCTCGACGTAGACGCCGGGATAGGTGAGGGCGGCAGGCATATGCGGGGGTTACGGGTTTCGGCGGGCGCGGTTGCACGCGGCAAGGACTCGGGCGACGCGCACGTCGGGATCAGGGTCAGGGTCGGGATAGGCTTGGGTGAAACGCCTCCTCCTCCCGGTGCGGACCGCCGTGGGGCGACCGACGCGGGAACCAAGGCGATCCGTCGGGGGGAAACGGAATCGACCTTGGCCTTGTCTTGGAGATCGCCTTGTCCTTACCCAAGTGCCCTCGGGCAGGCAAGAGGTGAATTGTTCCATGGCGTCAAAGGGCGCATCCAAACGAGTGGTCTGACACGTGCCCGCGGTGCAGACACGGTCCCGCGAAGCGGGTCGGGTGGCTCGCCGGCTCCGACCGGCGAGTCGGGGCGGAGCCGCGAAGCGGGGCTGGACCGACCGCGCGGGCCGCAGGCGCGAGTCCGACGATGCCCCCGCAACGAGATGCCTCGAAGGTCAGGCGACGGGCGCGGGGGCCGGCGGCGGATCGGTATCGAGGTGCAGCCCCGGCGGCAGGCTTTCCCCGAAGACCCGGGAGGCCGCGGCGTCATCGAGGTCGCCACCCCGCTCAACCAGGGCAAGCTGGGCGGGCGCTGCTCCCTGGCGGGCAAGCCAGGCGACGACGGCCGTGCGCCGGGAATCGTCGAGGTCGCGGTAGCGGTCGCCGGTCCGGCGAGAGATCTGGGCCACGGTGAACAGGATCTCGGGATCCGCAGCAGGCTGGGTCAGGAGCTTTTCCACCCAGTCCGCGGCGGTCTCGGGCGGCAGAATCGTGTTGAGTGGCCCGTGCAAGGGCACGCGGGCGCCCAGGCGTCCCAGGCTCCACGCCGCCGCCCGCAACAAGGGGATCTCGGTGCGGCGATCGATCCGTTCGAGCAGGTGCTGCCCGATCTCGGTCTTGGTGGGGATGGAGAGGAGCTCCAGGGCACCCAGCAATCGCCAGACCTCGGAGAGTTCGTGGGTTCCGAAGGCGGCACGTTTGCCGGCCTTGGGGCGGAACGCCGCCGAGAACGCGTCGCCCAGTGCGCGCTGATGCCCGGATCCCAGGCCGGCCGCAAGGCGCCGCCAAAGAATGCACCATTCGGCGCGGCACATCTCATTGCGCGGATCGGCGGTTCCGCCGGCAAAAAGCCGCCAGGTTTGCGCCACGCGCCAGTCGTCCACCGGGAATCCGAACCCCGGGCGCAACGCGAACCCGAGCAGGTTCAACCAGCGCGACTCGTGCAGCACGCTGCGTCGGCGCCCGGGCTCGACCGCAAGCAATTCGCTCCAGAGCGCGCGCAGCAGCGGCAGCGGCCAGGCGTCGCGCGGCCGGCCCGTGATCGATTCCAGTTCGC
>CAZYJB010000064.1:0-10558 GCA_964647675.1 uncultured Verrucomicrobiota bacterium
ACTTCCGGTCCATGCTGATGCAACATGAGGCCTCCCGCGCCGAACTGACCATTGACACCATTCCGGTGGGACGGTCCTAGGCTTCCACGCTCGGCATCATGCAGATCGACGCCGAGCGGCGCATCACGCGCTTCGTCGAGAAGCCCAAGGACGCCGAGACACTGGACTCGCTGCGCCTGACACCCGAACTGAAATCCTCGTTCAAGGTCAGCGCCGAGGGCGATCAGTTCCTTGCCTCGATGGGCATCTACGTCTTCAACCGCGACGTGCTCCTGCGCCTGCTGAAGAACGATCTCACCGACTTCGGGAAGCACATCATCCCGTCCACCATCGGGCGTGAACGCGTCTTCTCGCATGTCTTCCAGGGTTATTGGGAGGACATCGGCACCATCCGCTCCTTCTTCGAGGCCAATCTCGACCTCACCTCGGAACTGCCGCGCTTCAATTTCTTCGACATGGAACACCCCATCTTCACGCGCCCGCGCTTCCTGCCCGCGTCGAAGATCAACGGCGGCACCATCGATCACGCCGTCATATCCGACGGCTGCATCATCACGCGCGCGTGCATCCGGGACAGCACCATCGGTGTGCGCAGCCTGGTGTGCGACGGCTCCGAACTGAATCGCGTGATCGTGATGGGCAACGACTATTACGAATCGGCCGAATCCATCCGCGAGAACCGTGAAGCAGGCCGCCCGCCGGTCGGCATCGGCGCGGGCACGCGCATTGAGAACGCCATCATCGACAAAAACGCGCGCATCGGGGCCAATTGTGTGTTGTCGCCCGCCGGCAAACCGGACGATTTCGACCACGCGCTGTACTACATCCGGGACGGCATTTTGATCGTCCCGAAGAACGGCGTGATCCCCGACAACACGGTCGCCTAAGGCAGCCCCGCGTCCTTCCTCCCCTCGTCCATGCGCGCGCCCCTCGCCGCCCTCCTCGCCACCACGGTCTCGTGGACGGCTGCCGCGCAGTCGGATCCCATGCCGGATTTCCAGTTGGAGGACCAGAACCCCAACTCGCCGCGCTATCGCACCACGGTGTCGCCGCGCGACTACCGGCTGCAGATCACCGCTTATTACTTCGGAGCCGCAGGGTGAAGCTACTGTCGTGGCCAGTTTGGTCACCTCCAGTCCCTGTTCCAGGAGATCGCGACGCTGAACCCCGGGTTGCGCGTCGAGATCGTGGGGGTCAACCGCGCTTCCGACGCCAACTATAACGGCGAGGTCGCCAGCAGCTTCAATGTGCTGCCCTGGCTGCAGGACACCGCGGCGCAACGGGTCTGGGCCAACTGGCAGGCCGCCTATCGGGACGTGCTCATCCTCGACGCGTTCAACCGCCCGATCGCGCGCGACAACCTCTCCAGCCACGACCTCGGCCAGACGCAATACCGCAACGCCCTCAAGGCGGCGCTGCTCTCCGCCGCCGTCCCTGTGGATGCCGATGCCGACGGTCTGCCCGATGTCTGGGAACTCGGCTGGTTCGGAAACCTGGCGTCCACGCCCACCTCGGATGTGGACGGGGATGGCGTGGATTCGCTCACGGAATTCACCTTCGGCTCCTCACCGACCTCCGCCATCTCGGTCCCGACGTTCCAGCCCTTGGTCGCGCGCCCGGCGGGGCGACAGGTGCTGGCGATGATCTTCCGCAGGTTCGGGGGGAGCGCCGCCGAGTTGGTGGTGGAAACGTCGCGCGACCTGGTGACCTGGACCTCCAGTCCCACCGAAGTCTTTCGGTCGGGTCCGGCTCGCAATCTCTACGACGGTGTCGGCGGAATGGAAGTGCGGTACCAGCAACCGATCGGTGCCGCCGACCGGCCCGCCACCTTCATGCGCGCGCGGGCTGTCCTCAAGGCGCCAACCGGAAATCGTCCCTGATTGGCCAGCCGGTTCTTCCGCGCCCGGCGCTGATGGATCAGCGGGCTCTGCGGAGCCGAGACGCTACTCCGCGGGCGGATCGCGACGAACCTGGATCTTGGCGAGCAGTTCGTCGCGCTGCGACGCTTCACCACTTCCCGATCCACAGGCTCCGCCAGCAGGGGCGGCGGCCTCGGTAGCGAGGTCGTTTCCGTTGCGCGCGAAGGCGGACTTCGCGCCCGCAAATTCCCTGGTCACCGCGGCCTTGGCCTCGGCGAGGTGCCCCTTGCCGATCGACACGCCGTTGAAGGCCTTCACCTGCGCGCCATGGGCGTACGGTGCCGGGCGCGGGGAGAAGTTGTAGCGGAAGTTCTTCCAGTTGTCGCCGCGCTGGTAGTTGGTGCCGAGCGCGCCGCTCGGGTCGTACCCGCAATGCACCATGCAGTTCTCGCACCGCGGATCCCGCGCGACGCCGTTGACCACTCCGAAGCGGTCCCAGGCCACCTTGCCCAGCATCTCGGCGTAGGTCGGGTAGTGGCCTTCCGTCATGAGATAGCACGGCGCCTTCCAACCTTTGACGTTGAAGGTCGGGATGGCCCAGGCGGTGCAGGTCAGCTCGCGTTTCCCCGCGAGAAACTCCTGGTACACCGGGGTCCCGAAAATGGTGAAGTGCTGTCCCCACCGCTCGATGTCCTTGAACTTCTGGCGCGTCAGGTCACGCGTCAGGAAAAACTCCTTCGGGTCGCGGCCGAGGCGCTTCACCATGTCCTTCTTGGCGGCGTCGTAATCGTAACCCGGTGAAATGGTATGCCCGTCCACGTTCAGCCAGGAGAGGTACTTGAACATCTCCTCCAGTTCCTGGACGTCCGTCTCTTTGTAGACCGTGGTATTGGTGGCGACCTGGTAGCCGAGGATCTTCGCCATCTTGATGGCGGCCACGCACTCCTTGAAGACGCCCTCGCGTTCCACGATGAGATCGTGGGTGTACTCGAGGCCGTCGACGTGCACGTTCCAGTACAGCCACTTCGAGGGCTTGATCGTCACGCGGCTGCGTGCGGCGGCGTCTGCCTTGCGGATCTGGTCGGCCTCCTTCTCGGAGATCAGCTCCTCGGAAAGCAACCGCGCGAGCACCGGCTCGGTGGAGGCGTTATAGATGCCCGCCAGGTACTCGCGCATCTTCTTCCGCATGAACACGCCGTTCGTGCAGATGTAGAGAATGCGGCCCTGGGCGCGCAGGCCTGCCACCAGTTCCTCGATCTTCGGGTAGATGAGCGGCTCGCCACCGCAGATCGACACCATGGGCGCGTCACACTCCGCCGCCGCCGCGAGGCACTGCTCCAGCGGCACCATGTCCTTGAGGCTGGTCGAGTACTCCCGGATTCGCCCGCAGCCCGTGCAGGTCAGGTTGCAGGTGTGCAACGGCTCGAGCTGCAGCACCATCGCGAACTTGGGGGTGCGCAGGACCTTGTGCTTGATGATGTGCCGCGTGATCCGAAGGGTGAGCGCGAGGGGAAATCGCATGGAGGAGGAATTCGTTCTGGGGAAAAGAAATGGGGTCGCTCGGGCCCGGATGCAGGACGACGCACTGTCGCCCGCCCAAACCAGCCGCCGCCGGGTCAGCCGGCCAGGATCTTGCCAGGTTCGCCGGACAGCGGAAGCTCCTGGTCGCCCGGAAGTTCCGTGGCGCGCTCAGGCGCCTTCGCCGGCGGCGCCTCGTGATGAATCAAACCCGGGAGGAAGAACGAGGCCGGCGATACCGAGTGGCTGCCGTTGACTCCGCCGCACCCGGACGCGAGCCCGGCCACCAGCAACAGGGCGGTGCCGCCCGCGAGCGACGCGACGTATCGTTTCACGGTCGGGACTATAGGCCGGTGCGAATTCATGGCAATCCCATATTCCCCGCCCACACCCGCACCGCAGCCACATCGTGCTGCACCTGCGCGACGAGGGCATCGCGCGAGGGAAAGCGCTGCTCCCCGCGCAGCCGCGGCCCCAGCTCGAGTTCCAGTCGACAGCCATAGAGATCGCCGTCGAAGTCGAGCAGATGCGCCTCGACGCGGACCATCGACGCGGTGAGATCGACCGTCGGTCGGGTGCCGATATTAACGGCCGCCACGTGATTCCGCCCGCCCGCCCTGACCCGCGCGGGATAAACGCCCTGCGGCGGCAGGATCAATCCGGCCACCTCCAGATTCGCCGTCGGGAACCCGAGTTGCCGGCCGAGTTGATCACCCGCGCGCACTTCTCCCGCCACCCCGTAGGGTCGTCCCAGCAGCCGTGACGCAGCCGCCAGATCCCCCGCGGCGATGCACTCCCTGACCCGGGTGCTGCTCACCACCGCCCCCTCGTGTTCAACGGGCGGCACCCCGTTGACCGTGAAGTCCAGCTCCGGCCCCAACCGGCGCAGCAGGTCCAGGTCGCCCGAGCGCTGGCGGCCGAAGACGAATCCCGAACCCACGGTGATCCCCGCCAGAAGGCCGAATCCGGTCCGAAGCCGCGCGATGAACTCTTCCCCGGTCTGCCGGCTGAATGCGGCGTCGAAGGTGTAGACGAGGATGCCTTCGAGGCCGAGCCCGGCGAGCGCGTCGAGGCGCTTCCAGAGCGGGTAGATCATCGGCGGCGCATGCTGCGGCGCGACCACCGCGGCAGGGTGCCGGTCGAAGGTGACCACCACCGGCGCTCCGCCCCGCGCACGCGCTTCGGCGACCATGGCGCCAACCACCTCGACGTGCCCGAGATGGACGCCATCAAAGACCCCCACCGCCACATGCACGGGCCGGGCGGGCGTCCCGATTGGCAGCGCTTCGTGGACTACGCGGGGGGTCGTCATGTCCCGGCCAGCTTCGGAACGGAGACGACGCGCGCGGCGAGATCACCGGGGGGCAAGGCGATCAATGCATCCAGGGGGAGCGCTTGGTCGACGCTCAGACGTCCGGAATCGGTGCGCCGCAGCGCCACCAGATGCGCGCCGCAGCCGAGCTTTTGTCCGAGATCGTGCGCGATGGATCGCACGTAGGTGCCCTTGGTGCAGGCGAGCCGGAAGTCGCCGAACGGCTCCTCGTAGGCGCTGAAGCGAAAACTGTAGACGTGGACGAGTCGCGGTTCGCGCGGCACCTCGATCCCCTTGCGCGCGAGTTTGTACAGCGGGACGCCCTTCACCTTGACCGCCGAGACCATGGGGGGCGCCTGCATGAGGTCACCGCAAAACCCCGCCGCCAGCTCGTTCAACGCCGGCAGATCCATCGGCATCACGGGGAGCGTGGCCTGAATCTCGCCATCGGCATCATAGCTGTCCGTGGTCTCGCCGAACTTCACGCGACCCGTGTAGACCTTGTCCGCCGCCATGAGGGTGTCGGAGAGCTTGGTGGCGCGGCCGAGGAGGATGACGAGCAGGCCGGTCGCCATCGGATCCAACGTGCCGCAATGGCCGACCTTCTTCACACCGACATGGCGGCGGATGCGGTCCACCACATCATGCGAGGTCAGCCCGGCCGGCTTGTCCACCAGCAGGGCTCCATCCAGGGCATCGAAGGCAATCAACATCGGTTCTGAGACGCTTGCGAGGTTCAGCGGGCGCGGCGCGCGGGATCAGGCTGCGCGGTTGATGGCGTGGCGCAGTTCGCGCAGCACGCGCCGTTGCACGGCCAGCCGGGTGCCGGCGATGCGCGCGCCCGCGGCGGCCTTGTGGCCGCCCCCGCCGAAGAGCTGCGCGACCTGGTTCACGTCGACCGCTTCGCTCTTCGATCGGAGGCTGACGCGTACCATGGTTTCATCCACTTCTTCAAAGACGACCGCGACGACCACGGGTTCGATCGACCGGATGTGGTCGATCAGGCCCTCGCTCTCCTCGCGGTCGGCGCGGAAGCGGCCGTAGTCGCCGCGGCGCAACCAGAAATAAGCGATGCGGTCGTCGTGCGTCAGCCGAGCCTGCCGATAGACGTGCCGCAGCAGGCGGAACCGCGACATCGGGTGCGAATCGTACACGCGATGCCCGATGCGCCCAAGGTCGGCGCCCTGACGCACCAGCTCGGCCGCGCAGCAGAACGTCTCGGGTCTCGTGGAGGCGTAGCGGAACGACCCGGTGTCGGTCGACACCGCGGTGAAGAGACAGTCGGCGATCGCGGGCGTGATCGGCCACTTCGCGCGCTTGAGCAGCTCGAGGACAAGCTCCCCGGTGGAGGGCACGTCGGGCACCACCCAGTTGAGGTCACCATAGCGCGTGTTGCTGGCATGGTGGTCGATGTTGATGAGCTGACGTCGATTCGCGATGCACGGACCCACTGTTCCGAGGCGCTCGAAGGAGGCGCAATCGGCGGCCACCACGCAGTCAAACGACTCGCCCGGCCTCGGCTTCTCCAGCAGGCCCTCGGGATCGAGGAACATCAGCTTGCGCGGCATCGGGTCCTCGTTCCACACGCGGACCGACTTGCCCGCAGCGCGCAGCGCGAGGCCGAGCCCCAGCTGCGAACCCACGCAATCACCGTCGGGCCGCACGTGGCCCACGACGCATACGGACGAGACCTGCTTGAGGGCGGCGACGACGGTCCCGAGGGGGTCGGCGGAAGGGTTGCTCATGACTTCGAACCGTCCCGTTCGAGATCCTCGAGGATCCCCAGAACGCGGTCCCCGCGCTCGATCGAATCATCGACGACGAACTGCAGGTGCGGCGTGTAGCGCAGGACTACGGACTGGCCGAGCAGATGCTGGATGGCCACCGTGTTCGCGCGCAACAGGTCCTCGCCCTGCTTTCGCTGTTCGGAGGTGCCGATGATGCTCACGAAGACCTTGGCGGAATGCAGGTCGCGCGCCAGCCCGACATCGTTCACCGAGATGATGCCGCCCTTTTCGAGCGGAATCTGGCGGCGCACGATCTCACCCAGTTCGCGCTTCAGCAGTTCGCGGACGCGTTCGTAACGGACACGTTGCATGCGTTTGCCTCCAGGCCCGGCCCGCCGGGCCCCTCCTCCCTGATCCCACCCGGGGCGCCAGCTTCAGCTCCTACAGTTGCTGGGCCACCTTCTCCACCGTGTAGCTCTCGATGATGTCGCCGACCTGGAAGTCGTCGAAACTCGACACGCGGATGCCGCATTCCATGCCCGAGCGCACCTCGTTCACCTCGTCCTGGAAGCGCCGCAGAGTCTGCAGGATGCCGTCGTGGATGACTTCCTTGCGGCGTACGATACGGGCCTTGCCCTTCACGATGCGCCCGTTGGTGATCATGCAGCCCGCCACGTGTCCGCCCTTCGACAGTTCGAAGATCTGCCGCACCTCGGCGGCGCCGAGCGTGACCTCGCGCAGCTCCGGATCCAGCAGGCCGGCCATCGCATTGTGCACGTCGTCGATCAGCTCGTAGATGATCTCGTACTGCTTGATCTGCACCGACTCGCGCTTGGCCGCGGCGGGCACGCCGTTGTCCAGGCGCGTGTGGAAACCAACCACGATGCCCTTGGCCGAGGCGGCGAGCACCACATCGCTCTCGGAGATGGTCCCGACGGCGCTGTGGATGATCTCGAGACCGACCTTCGGGGTGTCCAGCTTCTTGAGCGCCTCGACGATGGCCTCGACCGAACCCTGGGTATCGGCTTTGACCACCACCTTGAGCACCTTGGCCGACTGCTGCTCAATGACCTTGAGCAGGTTCTCGAGGGTGACGCGCGGTCCCCGCTCGCGACCTGCCGCCTTGATTTCCAGCTCGCGTTCCTCGGCCAGCGCACGCGCCGCCTTCTCGTTCTCGACCGCGCTGAACTCGAGACCCGCCTCCGGCACGCCGTTCAGGCCGAGAACCTTGACTGCGACCGAGGGTCCCGCCTCCTTGAGGCGCTGCCCCTCCTCGCTGATCAAGGCGCGCGTACGACCATAGTACTGGCCGCAGATGATCACGTCGCCCAGCTTGAGCGTTCCCTTGCGCACCAGAACGGTCGCCGTCGGACCGCCCGGCTCGAGCCCGGACTCGATGACGTTGCCCTTGGCACGGCGAGTGGGATTGGCCTTCAGCTCGAGGATCTCCGCCTGGAGCACGAGCATGGCGAGGAGCTGATCGACACCCTTCTGCGTCGCCGCCGAGACGTCGACGTAGATGGTTTCGCCACCCCACTCTTCGGGCACCAGTCCCTGTTCCTGCAACTGCTGACGGGCGCGGAGCGGGTTCGCCGCGGGCAGGTCACACTTGTTGACCGCCACCATGATCGGCACACGCGCCGCCTTGGCGTGATTGAGCGCCTCGATCGTCTGCGGCATGACGCCTTCCGACGCCGCCACCACGAGGATCACGATGTCGGTCACATTGGCGCCGCGCGCGCGCATGGCGCTGAACGCCGCATGGCCCGGGGTGTCGAGGAAGGTCAGCTGCTGGAGCTCCGCCGGTCGTTCCGGGTGCGGCACCTGGATTGTGTAGGCGCCGATGTGCTGCGTGATGCCTCCCGCTTCGCGGGCGGCGACGTTGGCCTTGCGGATGACGTCGAGCAGCGTCGTCTTGCCGTGGTCGACGTGGCCCATGATGGTAATCACGGGCGGGCGCGATTTCAGTTCCTCCGGCTTATCGTCGGTGTCGAGTTCGACCTTCTTGACCGGCGCGTGTACCTGACCGCCGCCCTTTTCTCGTCGCTCGACCTCGAAGCGGAACCCGTGCCGTGCCGCAATGAACTGGGCCACCTTCTCGTCGATGGCCTGGTTCAGGTTCGCGAACACGCCGAGCTCCATCAGGTCGTGCAGGAGCCGATAGGCCTTGATGCCCATCTTCTCCGCGAGATCGCGCACGATGATCGGCGGCTTCAGGGCGATGACCTGTCCATCGGTCGGCGGATTGAAATCAGGCAGGGCCGGACCCTTGCCGGCAGCCGGTGCCGCGGGCTTGGCGGGGCCACTCGACATCGGCCCACCCGGACCGGGACGTCCCCCGGGTCCGCCGGACATTCCCGGCCGTACTCCACCCATGGGCGGCCTCGATCCGCCGCCCGGAGGTCCCCCGGGAGTGCGATAACCGGGACCTCCCCCGCCGGGTCCCTGAGATCCAAATCCGGGGCGTCCGGGCTGCCCGACCTGAGGCATCGGGCGTCCGCCGCGCTGCGGCATTTCGGGCCGGCGCGGTCCTACCGCGGGCGGCGGCGTGGGTGGCGCGGCCCCGCGAGCGGGCGGGCGATTGCGCGAGGGCAGCTCGATCCGTCCCACGAGTTCGCCCAAGCCAGGCACTTTGGGAGCAGGGGGCGCGGGGGGCGTCGGAGGTAAGGTTGCCGTCGGCGCGGAGGGCGGCGGGGCGGGAGCGGCAGGCGTGGGGAGCGGCAAAGAGGCGGGGGGCGTTGAAGGCATACCCGCCGCGCGCTCGGTCTCGCGCGGGGCGGATTCGACCCGTACCCCGGCGGGCGACGGGGGCGCGGGTTCCACTGGCGCCGGAGAAAGGGGTTCGGGAATCGGGTCGGCGGCCGGCTCGGAAGTGGCGACCGTCGGAGACGGTGTCGGCAGCTCGGCCGCGATTGGCGGCGCCGTCTCCGCCGGAAGGTCGACCATCACCGGGGCAGGAGTCGCGACGACCACCGGCGGGGAGACGGGTTCCGCAACGGACGAAGGCTCGGCCGGCGACGGCTCCCTTTCGACCTCGGCGGGGGCATGGGCGACCCCGGGCGGCACCTCGGAGGCGTGAACGGGCTCCGGGGCCGGCTCGGCGGGAAACTCTTCGGGCGCCGGGGCCGGCGCGCCTTCGGTGGGCGTGGCGCCGGCGGCCGGGGCCGGGGCATGGGTGACGAGCGGGGTCAACTTCTCCTCGAGATACTCGGCGGTGATCTTGTCCAGCGTGCTGGACGCGACCTTCGCGTTCGTGATGCCAAGATCCTTGGCCTTGGCGAGCACTTCCTTGCTCTCGAGGCCAAGCTTCTTGGCGATTTCGTAAATGCGAACGGGCATATGGATTCGTCTTGTGGAGCCGCCACCCATCACCGCGGGCAGCTCCCTTACAACCTACCGTCAACCATCCACCAACAGTCCACCGTCTCTCGTCTTGTCTGTCACCGATCGGGCTGCCTCAGCATCCGCGTCAGCATCGCCCCCGCAAACTCCCGCTTCCCTCCGGCGGTCCGGCCATGACCGGATCAAATCACCGGCTCCGCCGCCGCGGCTTCGCCGGGTCCCTGACGCCGGAGCGCCTCGGCCTGCACCGCGGCGAGGATCGCCACCGCCTGCTCGCCGATGTCGGGATTCGACTGCAAATCGTCCACCTCCGCCTGGGCCAGGTCTTCGAAGGAATGGAATCCCATGTGGACCAGCGCACTCGCGTGCGCCTCGGTGATGCCAGGAATCGAGGCCAGCACCTGGATCGCCTCGGCCACCTTCTCCTCGAACCCCAGTACGGGCGCCACCACCTCCTCCTCGATGTCCACGTACCAACCCGTGAGCTTCGAGGTCAGGCGCGCGTTCTGTCCGCGTCGCCCGATGGCCAGCGACAACTGGTCCGCCGAGACGATGATCTTGATGCGCTTGTTGGCCTCGTCGACCACGAAATTCTTCAGTTGCGCAGGCGACAACGCCGCGCCGACATAGGAACGGATATCCGCCGCCCAGGGAATGATGTCGACCTTCTCGTTATTGAGCTCGCGCACGATGTTCTTCACCCGCTGGCCGCGCAGGCCGACGCAGGCGCCGACCGGATCCACCTTCGCGTCGCGGGAATGAACTGCCAGCTTGGTGCGGTAGCCGGGCTCACGTGCGAT
>CAZYJB010000065.1:0-10463 GCA_964647675.1 uncultured Verrucomicrobiota bacterium
GTCGACGAAGCTCAGATTCTCGTAGTCCTGGACGAACCGGAACACGTCGCCACCCTTCTGGCAGCCAAAGCAATGGAACGCCTGGCGGGCGGGGCTGACGTGGAAGCTCGGCGTCTTCTCGCGGTGGAACGGACAGAGCGCCACGAAGCTGCCGCCGGCGCGGCGCAGGGGCAGGTAGGAGCCGATCACCTCCACGATGTCGTTCGCGGCACGGATCTGCTCGCGGACATGGGGTGGGATCATCGGCATCGCGCCGGTGAACCTGCGGCGCGCCCGATCCGCAGGCAAGTCGGGGACCGCCGTGCGAATGACCTTTGAATGGATCGGCGTCCTCCCGGAACGCCGAGTGGCGAGACGGAGCTCGCCACCCTCCCTGGATCAGGCTTCTGCCCAGGGAGCGCTTCCGCAGGGATGGAGTCGACTCTTCTTCGAGGCTCGGTGGCCTGCCGGCTCCAACCGGCGGGTCGGAGCGAAGCTTCGAAGGGACCTCGGATCCCTCCCTTGAATCCGGGCTCCTGAGCCCCTCGTACTACCTCGCCACCACGCGGAAGAATCGCTGCGGCTCCCCCTTCACCAACGGAATCCGCGCGAATACCGACGCGTCTCCTGGTTCGAGAGTGGCGGGCGCCGCGGTCCAGGAACCGTCCACCCGATCCGTTTGCTCGACCGCATAGTCCTGTCCCCGCTCCCAGAACCACGCGAGCTGGAGCTCTCCCGCCGCGGTGCGGGTGATCGAATGCACGACGGGTCTCCCTCCGCCCTCCTCCAGCACCAGGGTGAACACGTCCGACATGCGGTTGAAATCGCCTGCCACCAGGTCACCCGCCGTGCTGCGCAGAGCGAGGACCCGCCCGTTCGCCGATAGTGCTTCCGGCGAGCTCAGGGAATCGCCATCCACCCGGTGGAGCTCACCGTTGGCCATGTCCCTTACAAAGACGTCACCCAACCCGTTGTCGTCGCCTGGAACAAGATTCGCAGCGTCACTGGCAAACACGACCCAACGCCCGTCCGGCGTGATGAAACACGCTTCGGATCGACCATCGCCCGGGACGCCCGCCGCGGTCTGGCTCACCTCAATGTCGGTCTTCGACGCGCGATCGAGCACACGGACCTGGGCTGGTGCCGTTGGCGTCTCTCCGGCCGCCCCGTAAGCGATCCTTTCTGCGTCCCGACTGACCGCTGCGCTCCTCGCGCCCTGCGCCAACCGTTCCACGGTGCCCGTAGCCAGGTCCTGGAGCCACAACTCGAATCCCAATCGAAGATCCTGATTCGCGAGAAAGGCAAGGTACCGGCCATCCGGGGAAAACGCCGCCACGGGAGTCGGACCCGGATACGGTGTGGTCCCAACCGTCGTCCCTGGCAGGATCGCGGACAGCACCCCGGTCACCAGGTTGCGCCGGTAGATCTGTCGTCCCGCGGGAACCGCTTCCGGCACCAGATCTCGCGCCTGCGACTCGAAAACCAGCCACTGCCCATCGGGACTGAACATCGGCTGGCCGGACCGTCCGGCGGCCGATCGGCTGCCTGCCGCATTGATCGAGACCAGGTTCAGCACTCCTGTCGTGCGCTCCCAGAGATACACATCACTGGCATTGTCGCGCCGGTCGAGCGCGGTCAGATCATTCGCACGGGACGCGAACGCGACCCACCTTGCATCGGGCGAGATCACCGCGCCCTCGGAGCCGCCGTCGGGAAATGCCCCGTCCGGCCGCGCGCTCACCAGCAAAGTCCGCCCTAGCTCGAGGTCCCTCAGAAAAACGTCGACGGCGCCGTTGTCATCGCCAGCCAGCAGATTCGTCGCCGTGCTCGTGAAGACCGCGAATTGACCGTCCGCACTCAGACCTGGCGCGGTGGAGGAGCCATTCCCGAATCCCTGCCCCTCGCGATCCACGCTGATCGCCACCACCGATCCCGTCAGTCGATCCCCTCGCACCGCCTGGATCACTCCGCCCCCTGCGCCGGACGCCGAGTAGCCGTACGCCGAACTGGCGAAGCCCACGAACCGGCCGTCCCCGCTCAAGGCCTGATCGGAAAGATAGACCGAACCGAAAGCGGTGCGGGATGGCATTTCCGGCGCACGGGCGGAGATCAGGCTGACTCGATTGGATCCCGCCTCGTAGCGGAAGACATCCCAGCTCTGGTTCGCGTCATCCTCGACCAGGCTTCCCGCGAGCGTGTTGAACGCCAGGGAATTCCCATCGCCGGAAACACTCGCCGCAGGGGACGACGTGATGTCGACCGGTTGACCGCTCGCTCCTCGCGACACCCAGTGTGTCCTTCCCGTCGAAAGGTGTCGGAGCACGATCTGATCATCGGAAACCACGGTCGTCCCTACTTTGATTCGAGTCGCGAGCACCGTCGCCGCGCCATCGCCGCTGACCCCGAGCAGCGTTCCGAACCGGCTGATCACCGCCGCTTTCTCGGAGACTCCCTCGATGGGTCCGGGTTCGGTGAGTCGTGTCACCACGCCGGCCTCCGCCTCCCACTGGTAGACCACCGGCTGATTGGCCAGACCGGTCTCCGGATCAGCCTCGCCCACCTGAAGAAAGACTTTCCGTCCGTCCGCGCTCAGGATCGGTCCGATGGTATCCGAGGCGGATGACTCGACATTTCCCGTGATTCCCGCGTTCACACGCAAGAACGCGCCGGTGTCGAGATCGACGTGGAAGAATCCGGAGGGAACCTGACTGACCAGGGACGTCACGGTCTGACACAGGAGATAGCGCCCGTCCGCGCTGAGGCCCAGAGCGCGTGTGTCGAACGAGACGCGAATGCCAGACTGGTTCGGAGGCGCGGTGAAGACATTGACCATCCGGTTGGTCTCCGACGGCGGGCGAAGATAGTAGAGATTGTTGGTCACGGGTCTGGACAGCCCTTCCAACATCAAGGGCGCGGCCAGATTCTGAGCGTCACTCTGGAAGACCACTGTCTGGCCGTCCGCGGACGCCAGCACGTTTCCGGAGGCTCCGGTGGCTCGGCGGGCGATCCCGGGATCCGCGGACGGCCCGCTGATCCGTCGCGTTCCTCCGGTCTGGAGATCCCGCTGGAACACATCGCCCACCTCGTTCGTGTCGCCCGGCACCAGATCGTCCGCCTCGCTCTCGAAGGTCACGTAGCGGCCGTCCTCCGAAAGCACCGGCTGGATGGACGCTCCGTTCCCGCTCGCGCCGTCAGATGTCACACTCACCAACGTCACGCCGCCGCTCTCGCGATCGAAAAGAAACACGTCGTCGGCTCCATTGTCGTCGCCCTCCACCAGATTGCTGGCACTGCTGACGAAGACGATGAAGCGTCCGTCGCGCGAGAGACCTGCTATCTCACTGTCGCCGTCGCCCCCCAGGCCGCTCTGAGTCGGGCTCGCCAAACGGGTCACTCCCGAATGGACCTCGTGCAGGAAGACATCCGAGACGGGACCATTGAAATCGTTGGTCGTCAGGTTGGAGGCCGTCCCCTGGAAGGCGATCCACCGGCCGTCGTCACTGACGAGCGGCACCCAGGAGTCACCGCTGGCGGACGCCGAGATCCGGGGCGCGATGGAGATGAGGTCCAAGGGCGCGAACGCCAGAGTGGAGAGCGTTCCGGCCAGGATCGCCAGGACGGTGGGGCCGCAACGACGAACGGGTGGTTTCATGGCTGGCAGGATGGAGTCGGGAGTGGAAGCGGGCGCCCCCTTCCCGGGCACGCCCCATCCTGAACTGAATGAGCGGACGGGCGGCGCGGGCGGGTGCTGGCGCTTCCGTTGCCATCGGTCGGCCGGACTGGCAAGGGACTAGTGGTGTAATCTACGCCGGCGCGGTGGTTTTCCGGCGCACGACCTCGGACAGGTGTTGCTCGATGGCGTTCAACCGCTCCCGCCGGGTCACCTGGCCGCCGTCGGCGTCGACCACATAGAAGGTGTCGACCGCGGCGCCCTTCTCGGTGCTGATCCGCGCGAAGACGATGTCGAGCTCGAGGTCGGCGAGGGACCGAGTGAGATCGAAGAGCAGACCGACGCGGTCCTCGGCCTCGATTTCGATCACCGTTCGGCCGCGGGCGATCTGGTTGTCGCAGACCACGCGGGTGGTGATGACTTCGGGCATCGCCTGGCGGTAGAGAGGACTGGGAGGATGTCGCTTGGTGATGAGCGCGGAGAAATCCACCGGGTCCCCTCGCAACGACGCGGCGAGCAGGGACTCGAACTTCTCGCGCGCCTCGCGGGCCGCGGGTTTGCCGGTCTCAGGATCGTTGACGAACAAGGTGTCGAAGACGGGTCCGTCGCTGCGCGAGAAGATGCGGGCTCCGAGGATGTTCAAGCCCGAGGCGGCCAGTGCTCCGGCAATTCGGCTGAACAGGCGCGGGCGGTCCCAGGTGCAGACCTTGACCGCGGAATAGCCGCGGTCCGGCTCCGCATGCCATGAGATCACGGGTTCGAGGGCGTGGCTTTCGGTCTCGATTTGGCGCCACATGAAGCGGTGGGCCAATGCGAGATCCGCGTACACCTCGCGCGGCTCGTGTCCCTCGAAATAGCGTTCGGGCAGGTTCGCGAAGTGGGCATCGACCTCTTCGTTGTGAAAGGTGCGCGGCACGAGCCGCTTCACCTCGGACTTCAGGCGGCGCAGTCGTTCCTCCGCGGCCGTACGGAACTCGCCCTCTCCCGCGAGCATCTCCTGGGTGCGGCGGTAGAGGGTCCAGAGCAGCGACTCCTTGAAGTTGTTCCAGAGCGACTCGCTGGTGCCCATGGAGTCCGCGAAGGTATGCAGGAGGAGGAGATTGAGTCGCTCCTGGGTCTGCACGGTGGTGGCGAATTCGCGGATGACCTCCGGGTCGTCGAGATCGAGCTTCTGCGACAGCCGTGTCATCAGCAGATGATGCCGCACGAGGAAGCCGATGGTGGCGGAAGACGGTCCCGGCACGCGCAGGCGCCGCGTCTGCGATTGCGCCTTCCTCGCGCTTTCCACCGAGTGATCGCGGGTATCGCCGGCCTTGCCGACGTCGTGCAGCAGCAGCGCGAGGTGCAGGACATAGGCGCGATCCACCGAACGGAAGGTATCGTGGTAATGCGTGAACGGGTCCTTCTTGGCGTCCCACACACGGTCGAGCATCTCCAGGCAGACGAGGGTGTGCTCATCCGCGGCGTACAAGTGGTAGAACTCGTGCTGCACGCGGCAGGTGAGCTCGTGGAAGGCGGGGATGTACTTCCCGAGGAAGCCGGTCTCGTGCATCGCGCGCAGGATGCGCGCCACGTTCCCGCGCTGGTCGAGGATCTCGAGGAACGTCTCATGCACGTGCCCGTCCTCGAGGAACGCGCGGTTCATGAGCGGCAGATTCTGGCGCAGCAGATCCTCGAGGTCCGGATGCAACTGAAGTCCGCGCTGCTGTGCGATGAGGAACCCGCGCATCATGCGACGCGGCTGGTCGCGGAAGAGCCGCGTGGTGGTGGGTGAGAGCTCGTCGCCCTTCACGCGGAAGCCGTCGATGATCGTCTCGCGGAACGGCGTGGCGCGCTGGATGAAGCGGCCCAGGCGCTCGAGACGACCGGGCGACGCCAGCGCCAGCCGGCGCTCGATGTTGCGCGTCATCAGGTGCAGGCAGCGCGCATGGCGGAAATAGTCCCCCATGAACCGCTCGACGCGCCGGGCCAGGGAGCGGTCCACGTAGCCGAGTTGGTACGCCACGGAGGGCTGCATGGCGCGCGTGAGGAGGTCGGTCTTGCGCTCCTGCTGGTAATGGAGCTCGTTGCGCACGCGCAGCAGGAAGTCGTACGCCTGTTTGAGCTGGCGACATCCGGCCTCGGTGATGACGCCGCGCCCTACGAGATCGCTGATGTCGTTGAGGCGGAACTTCACCGCCGCCATCCAGCGGAGGCTCTGGTAGTCCCTCAAACCGCCGCACCCGCTCTTGATGTTGGGTTCGAGGAGGCAGTAGCTGTGACCCCACTTGGCACGCCGTTGTTCCTGGTCCCGCAGCCGGTCCGCGATGTACGCGTCCTCGTGACCCCGGATGCAGCGGTCCTCGATCATCACCTTGAGCTGCGCGGCGAGCCGCTTGTCGCCCCAGATGAACCGCGCCTCGAGCATCGCCGTCTTGGACTCCATCTTGCCCCTCGCTTCGCGCACGCTGTCGTCGAGGTTGCGCACGAGTGGATGGCACTCCAGACCGATGGTCCAGGACAGCGGGACGAACCGCTCCATGATGGCGCGCACCAACGGCCCGGCGTCGCCCGACCTCCGCTCGTGCAGCATGAGGATGTCGACGTCGCTGAGCGGGTTCAGCTCCTCGCGTCCGTAGCCCCCGACCGCGACCAGCGCGACCGCCTCAGCCGGGTGCTGAGGTCCCAGCGCGCCCAGATAGGCGTCGAAGACGTGCCGCAGCAGGACGTCCATCATTTCCGCGCGTGCGCGGCAGACCTCGCCTCCCCCGGCGCCG
The DNA here is from genome assembly GCA_964647675.1 of uncultured Verrucomicrobiota bacterium. Classification (GTDB taxonomy): domain Bacteria; phylum Verrucomicrobiota; class Verrucomicrobiia; order Limisphaerales; family CAIMTB01; genus CAIMTB01. The sequence goes on from CAZYJB010000065.1 coordinate 6,406, forward strand.
CCTCGGTGCAGCATGCGCAGGCGCTGGGTCTCGATCTTGAGGAAACGCCGAAAGCGATCCGCCTCGTCACAGGGCAGCTGGCCGGGCGCCAGCTTCAGCCGGGCCGCGGCACTCTCGGTGAGTTTTTCCTTCCACGTGGGCACCGGGGGCGACGCTAGGGGGGCGGGTTCCCCGGGTGCAAGGGTGTTACAAGTCCCGCCACGGCGTGAAGTTGTGCAGCTGCAACTCGCTCTTCTGCTCGGTGACGTCGATCCAGGTGACGCTGGCGTAGTCCACCTCGAGGTGGGTCATCTTATGCAGCGGCAGCTCGATCAGGACGGACAGCGCCATGCGCACCACGCCGCCGTGGCAGGCGATCGCCACCGTTTTTCCCGCACACTCTGCGAGCACGCGGCGCACCGCCCTCTCCACGCGCCTGCGGAACAGTTCCTCCGGTTCGGCGTTGGGAATCGCCCCGCGCTCCAGTGCATCCAGCCAATCATAGGCCGTGATGCCATAACGCTCCGCGATCTGGTGCCACCGCAATCCGGTCCAGTCGCCGAAATCCACTTCGCGCAAGTCGTCGAGCACCATCGGAGGCAGCGGCACCCGCGCGAGCAGCGGCTCCAGTGTGAGCCGGACGCGCTGCATCGGACTGGCATAAAGTGCGTCGAGGGAGAATTTCCGTGCCACGTACTCGCCCAGTGCCGCGGCCTGACGGTGGCCGAGCGCGGAGAGTGCCATGTCGATGCGACCGCCGAACACGCGGTGGTAGGATTCCTCCACCTCCGCGTGGCGGAGAAATAGCAGGCGGGTCGGAGTTGCGTCCATGGGAAGGTCCCAAGGCTCCGCCGCAGATCCCGATCCCTCCGGGCCCCACGGCAGGAGCCTGTCTCACGCCGCGACCGCCTCCTTCTGCAGCGTGAGCAACTGCGCCACTCCGATGCGTCCGAGGGCGAGCATCGCTTCCAGTTGGTCCGACGAAAACGTGGACTCCTCGCCGGCACCCTGAAGCTCGATGAACTGGCCGCCCCCGGTCATGACGAGGTTCATGTCCACCTCGGCGGCGGCATCTTCGACGTAGCAGAGGTCGAGCAGCGGCGCTCCTTTGACGACCCCCACCGAGACCGCGGCGACCTGTTCGCTGATGGGATTCGCGGGCAGGTCGCCGGCCGTCACCAACTGCTGCAAGGCGCGATGCACCGCGACCCAGGCGCCGGTGATGGACGCCGTGCGCGTCCCGCCGTCGGCCTGCAGGACGTCGCAGTCGATCCAGATCGTGCGCGAGCCCAGCTTCACCAGATCCACGGCCGACCGCATCGCGCGCCCGATGAGGCGCTGGATCTCCGAGGAACGGCCGTCGAGCCGGCCCTTGGTGATGTCACGAGCCTTCCGGTCGCGGGTGGAGTACGGGAGCATCGAGTACTCCGCCGTCAGCCAGCCGCCGGCGACCTGTTGCTCCTTCATCCAGCGCGGCACGCCCTCCTCGATCGTCACGCCGCAAATGACGCGCGTGTTGCCCCAATGGATCAGGGTCGAGCCCTGCGCGTTGGGCGCGATGTTGTTCTCGAATCGGATGGGACGCAGCGCGTCCGGGGCGCGTCCGTCACTTCGCGGGACGGCGCCAACTTTCGGCAAATCAGCCATGGGCGGGAGAGCCTACCGTCCGGGCGGCTGCGGATGAAGCGGCTTTTCGGCGATGGGCCACTGGCTTGGGTCGGCATCCGGTGCGTCATGCCGGGTCGTGAGACGGCATTTGCGATCCTACCCATGAAACCCGGAGGCTCCCGGTTCCTCCCCGGTCGCCTCTACTGACTCCGCACGCGGTAGAACTGCTGCATTGCGGCCGGAGCCGCCGGCCAGGTGGCGCGGTAGCTCCCAGCTTCCGCCTGCGGCGTGACCGTGGCGCCGGGCAAAGCGACCCATGGCCCCTGCACGGCGCCCGCTCCCTCCACCACGAACGTCCCGGCGATACCCGACTCGACCACGAAAGAGAGCTCCCAACCCGACGCTGCGGCCATGAGTTTTCGGAGCCTGACCGTGGCCGGTTCCGGACCCGCTTCCTGCACCGTCACCGCCAACGGCGGACCCCAGGCCAGCCTCCTTTCCCCGAAGACAGGCCGCACCTGCAATTGATAGCTATCGAGGGTCGTCGGGCGGAAGACGAAGGTCGACGAGGTGGCCGTGGCCTGGACCTGCTCATCGGTCAGCTCCTCGGCCTGCGTCACGTTCAGGTCGTCGACGAACCACCCTGCAGAATTGCTGGTTTGCGCGAAGTACTGGCCCGAGACGAACGTGTACGCGAGCCGGACCTGAACCGTCTTCCCCGCGTAGGCGGCAAGGCTCGCGGCCTTGGCACTAAAAGTGGTTTCTCCCGGAGAGCCCTTGCCCGCCTGCGTCCAGATATCGGTCCAGGTCGATCCCCCGTTTTCGCTCACCTGGACACGCGCAACCTGATCCGCGGAGGCGCTTCCCAACCGACTCTTGAAGGAGACCTCGGCTCCCGTCCCCAGCTGAAGCGCGGTTTTGAGCGTGAGGTATTGGCTTCGGGGCGGTGCTGGATGCGCGAGGTGATAACTCGCCGAACCGGAGGCGCTGACCCCCGTCGTCACCGGCTGATAGGCCGCGGAGACCTCCGCCTCGAACCGGCCGAGGCCTGACTCCGCGCCTTCCGGGCTGGTCCAGGCGCGGCGCTTGATCGACCGCCATTCGTGCCCTGATGCGCCGCCCACCGGCGTGAACGAGTAGGGATTGTTGCGGTTGCGAGAGGCCACCGCAGAACCTTCGATGACGGGAGCGGCGTAGGCCGGGACATGGTCGAGTTTGACGTTCTCGCCTCCCACCACGTTGGCGACACGGGTGACCGACGCCAGGCCGGGCACATCGAAAGTCACGGTGTAGGTGCCGTTGCCCGCTACCGGCACGGAATAACCACCTGAGCGCGCTGACACCCCGGTTTGCGTCGATCCACCCACGCTGACCGTGACCCCGCCGATGCCTTCGCCCGGGTCGTAGGCCTGGTTGGTGTTGAGGTCGTAATAGACCACTCCGGTGACGAACGGAGCCGCACCGCTTTTCAGCGCGAACTCCTGCACCACGAGCTGCGGTCCCACAGGGCCCTTGGTTCCGAGAATGACCCCCACCCCGATCTCGCGGAAGCCGGCGTTGTGGATCGTGTTGCGATGACCGGGCGGCGTCTGCATGCCGCCCTCGCCGGCGCCCCAGTCGATGTCGAACCCGGCATGCCCGTGCGGCACGGTCTTCGCATACGAGAAGACATTCTCCGCGATGCTGTTCCATCGGTACCCCTGGCGCGTGACCCGCTCGCCGACGCTGCTGCCGTCGGTGCCCACGTGGCCCTGGAACTCATTCTCGTACATGTCGACGCAGTGCACCCGGGCCGCTGCGGTCAATTGAGGATGAATCGAAAGTGGCGGCGCCGGCCTCAAGGTGGCGAACTGGCTGCGTGCGAGGGCGAAATCCACTTCGAAGAAACTCAACGCTGCCTGGATGTCCGGGTCCGGACCGGTCAGCAGCCGCTCGATCTCGGCTTGAGGATTGGCGCGCGAGCGGTTGACGAGTTCGACATACCATTGCTCCTCGTCGCTCGGATCACCGATCGAGTAGGGCTCCGGCGTCGTGGCCTGAAGCGCGAGCGGGGTCCGGCCGACGGTTTCCGTCCGTGTGAGCGAGGGGGGGTTGGGCTCGGGCGCGCCCCGGTAGACGAGGCGTGTGCTGGCTTGTTCCTCTTCGGCTCCAAGGTGTTGACCGGAGAGGGTGAAGGCGACGGCGATCCCCAGGGACTGGCTCAGCTTCCTCATGGATGAAACGTGCCATTATCCTATCGGCACATTTTCTCAACCCCAGAAGTGCGGATTGAACCCGATGCCCGTCTGAACCGCCCGCGTCGCCACGTTCTCTCCGCGGTCTCTGCGCCTCCGCGTGAGAATGGCTTCCCCGCAACGGCCTCGTTCCGGCTGAGAGCCTGTCTGAAAACTCCGCGAGGCCCTCAGTCTTTTGCCGGGATGAACTCGACCTGAGCCGACTCGAACAGCTGCTTCTGGTATTCGGGCAGCAAG
>CAZYJB010000066.1:0-10432 GCA_964647675.1 uncultured Verrucomicrobiota bacterium
CTCCCCAACTGATTCCTGCGGGCACCGATCGCAAGGCGGGGGGCACTCAGCCCCCCGTTTTCGTCATTTCAAATCACCCTTCGCGACGCAGGCGCTATGGCATTCACCAACGGCAACGTGGTTATTTTCGGAGCCACGGGTGGCATCGGCGCTGCCCTGGCGCGGCAGCTCGCGCTGGACGGCAGCCAGCTCACCCTCGCAGCCCGAAACCCGGAACGGCTCGGATCCCTGGCCCAGGAACTCCAAGCCCAGGCTGTCCAGGTCGACGCCACGGACTCTGGCGCCGTGGACCGCTGCCTCTCCGAGGTTGCCGAGCGGCACGGGCGTTTGGAGGGGGTGGTGAACTGTGTGGGCTCGCTCCTCCTCAAGCCCGCCCATACGACTCAGGACGGCGAGTGGACGGACGTGCTGGCGACGAATCTCACCTCCTCGTTCTTCATCCTGCGCGCGGCGGCACGCCTCATGATGCAGGCTGAGGGTGGATCGATCGTGCTGATGTCTTCCGTGGTGGCCCAGCGGGGGATGATCCACCACGAAGCCATCGCGGCCGCCAAGGCCGGTATCGTCGGCCTCGCGCTCTCCGCCGCCGCGACCTACGCCCGCCACCACATCCGCGTCAACTGCGTCGCGCCCGGCCTCACCCGCACTCCCCTTACCGCCTCGCTCACGGGGAGTGAACGGTCCCTCAAGGTCTCCTCGGCTCTCCATCCGCTCGGACGCATCGGCGAACCCGAAGAAGTCGCGAGCGCCATCCGCTGGTTTCTGTCGCCCCGGCAAGGCTGGGTGACCGGACAGGTGCTGGCCGTCGACGGCGGATTAGGCTCGGTCCAGTCACGCAACACGATCCCTCCCTGAAACGCCGGCAGAAACTGAATCGGTCCAACAAGACGCCCGGCGTCACGTACCGCGGTGAGCTTTCCGGCCTCCCAGGTCATGGACTCCCCTCCATGATCCCGATGATTCCCCTGCGCGCCCCTTCATCGCGCTTTCAGTTCGCTCATCCGTTCCATGACCCACAGGTAATCCGTGCGCGGGTCCGCTTGGAAATCGCCCTTCACCGCGCCGCGAACCGCGGGGCGAACCGTTCCATTGGGACCCGTGACCAACCAGCGATGGGTTTCGGCATGGCCGTCCGCGAAGGACACGTTGGCCGCTCCGTGGTGAAACGAGGCCGGCAGATTCGACCACTCGTATCGGCCCAGCCGGATCATATAGAACCCGTCGTTAATCGTGTCCGGATGTTCATCCAGGAAAAGGAAAACGGCGCTGGGGCGGGTGAAATCCGTTGAGCGAAGGAACTGCCGGAAGTCGCGATTGTACTCATCGAGGAGTTTGCCCGGATTCCCCACCATGCAGTTCAGAGAATAGCTGCGCAGACGTTCTCCGTTGTCGGCGCGGACCCGGTCAGCCGGGCACTTGAAAGACCGGACAGACCTGCCGATCGCGTCTCCCAGCAGGGCTTCGGTGAGCAGGAGCGCATTGGTGTTGTCCGGTTCCGCGCCCCAGGCGAGCACCTGGTTGGCCCACGTGGAGCGTTCCGCGCGCGTCTGATCCACGCCGTGGTTGTTGACGCAGCGGTCCTCGTTCGCATCCGCGTAAACCATCCACGCCAGCGTCAACTGCCGGGTGTTGTTGAGGCATGTCACCGCGCTGGCTTTCGCCTTCGCGCGACCCACGGCGGGAAGCAGCATGCCGGCCAGCACGGCGATGATCGCAATCACGACCAGCAGCTCCACCAGGGTGAAACCTGACCCCCGGCGTGTTCCGGCCGATTCCTTGGTCAGCCGCCTGGGCATACGCCGAATCAAATCGTCGACTTGCGCCGAGTCGAGCGAGAACTCCCGGGCGGAGCTTTTTAGCGGGTCCCGCACGGGGGAATGGGGTCACCCATTGCCCCCTCAGGATCAACGGTCCCAGTTGGTGACGCCCCCCAGCGCAAAAGAGGTCTCCCGCGCCTGATTGCCGACCTGCACCAGCGCTCGCGCATTCGTCCCGGGTCGGCGCGCAGTGCTGGTTCCAATGGTCCATGTCCACCGAATCAGGCCGTTCGCATCGGCCCGCTTCCTGCCCAATCCTTTGGCGCTGCTGATTCTTCCGCTTGGATATTGAACACGGAGCTGCGCCTCGGTGTTTGGAGGCGCGATGACCAGCACGGTTCCTGCCCCGCCGATCCGTGCCGGACTACGTGCCCAGACCCCTGCAGCCCCATCGTAAACGAATACCCCCAGTGCCTTCGATACGGCGATCCATGAGCTGGCACTCAGGATGACGTCGGGTGAACCGGCATTCGTCCCGCTCAAGACGAGGAGGCCCAAGACGCGCCCGGTGGCGCTCTCGACCACCACCGACCCTGAGTCGCCTGGCTCCCCGAAGCGCTTTGGCCACGCCAGGCGGGTACGGTCTGGGACGATATCGAACCGCTTTCCGTCGCTTTGGATGAAGACCACCGTGCCGAACGTGGTGCCCGTCTTCGCACCGGCCTTGGACACCGGCATCCCCAGCCACGGCCAGTTGCGCGCCCCTCGTGAGAGATCGGGCAGACCGCCAAACAACCCGGTCCGCAGCTTGCGATTGCCATCCAGGACGATGAGCGCACTGTCCGAGGCCAAGTCTGACCTGCCCAGAACGCCGATGCGCTCGTTCATTCCGGAAGTCACGAGCGTCGGTTGTCCGATCAACTGCTGGTTGGGTTGTTGGAACGGCGTGAGCACCACGTGTCGCGCTGTCAGTCCGAAGGGAAACGCCAACTGATCGTCAAACACCAGACAGCCTAGCGTCCCCAAGCCCAGCCCGGTTTGAATTTGGATGCCGCCCACCAACGGATCGAAGCGATCTGAAGGGCTTGCCAGAGGCGTGGCGGCCGCCTCAATGACGTCCGTGTAGAGGTCCCCGATCTTCCTGGGAACTCGCTCTGTGCGCGGAAGTCGGGACAGCGGCAGCTTTTCCTTCACCTTCACCACCAATGCGATCTCGTCCCGACGGCTCCCCTTGCGTACTGCATAGCCGATTCCGATTCCCGTCACACCGCGGCACTTCTCGAGCACCTTTGCGGCCTTCCTGGCAGCGCGAAGAAGCTTCGCTTGCCGCCCTTCCCCCAAGGGTGAGTACGCGCTCATGCAATTCCGACTGTCCGAGGCTAGGCGAAAGAAAAGGTGAGAACAAGAAACCTCAGGCCGGTTCCCGAATCCCGGGTGGGGAGGAAGGTGGCCTTGGGCGCTACGGGGACGTGGCGCGCTAGAGCCTGTCTGAAGGTGCGGCGCGGCGTCCCTGCCGAACCGCATCTTCACAGTCATCACAGACCTTTCACCGCACCCTGCGGCGCCGCAGGGACGCGGCGCCGCATCGTTTTCGGAGGCGCCGCGGGGACGTGGCGCCGGACAATCGAATGTCGCCAGGCTCACCCGGCGCGGTTCAGGGCGCTGAGAACGGCCTTGATCGAGGCGAGCTCGATATTGGTGTCCACACCGCAGCCCCAGCGCGTGCTGCCGTCGGCGAAACGCACCTGGATGTAGGCGATGGCCGAGGCGCCTTCGCCCGAACTCAGGGCGTGTTCGCTATAGGAGATGACTTCGAACCGCCGCGCGCCACCGGCACACAGTGCATGCACGAAGGCGGCGATCGGGCCGTTCCCCTGCCCCTCCACCTCGACCGCGCGTCCGTCGCGTGTGAGCTGAGCGTGACACTGCACGGCGCCGTCCTGGTTCTCCGCGCGAAACGACACCAGCTTCCAGGGCATTGTGCGCTCGACGTACTCGCGCCAGAACATCGCCTTCAACTCCGTCGCACGCACCTCGCGTCCGAGGCGGTCCACTTCATCGTTGGCGATGGGACCGAATTCGCGCTGCAGGTCCTTGGGCAGTTCGATGCCGAACTCGGATTCGAGGAGGTAGGCGACGCCGCCCTTGCCGGACTGGCTGTTGACGCGGATGACCTCGCGGTATTCGCGTCCGATATCACTGGGATCGATGGTGAGATAGGGGATGTCCCAAACGACATTCTTCTCGACACCGCCTGAGGTTTCCCAGGCGCGCAGGCCCTTGCGGATGGCGTCCTGATGCGAGCCGGAGAAGGCAGTGAAGACGAGTTCGCCGGAGTAGGGCTGGCGCGGCGGCACGGTCATGCCGGTGCAGCGTTCGTACACGTCGCGCAACGAGTTCATCGCCGAGAAATCGAGCCCGGGATGGATGCCGTTCATGTAGAGGTTCAGCGCGACCGTGACGATGTCGAGATTGCCAGTGCGTTCGCCGTTGCCGAAGAGCGTGCCTTCCACGCGGTCGGCCCCTGCGAGCAGGCCGAGTTCGGTGGCGGCGACGCCGGTGCCGCGGTCGTTGTGCGTGTGAAGGCTGATGACGGCGGCGTCGCGGCGCTTGAGATTGCGGATGAACCACTCGATCTGGTCCGCGTACACGTTGGGCATGGCGACCTCCACGGTGTCGGGGAGGTTGAAGATGATGGGGCGCTCGCGCGTGGGGCCCCAGACCTCGCCGACCGCCTCGCAGACCTCGAGGGCGTACTCGACCTCGGTGGCGGAGAAGCTCTCGGGTGAGTACTCGAAGCGCACATCAGCGCCCTGCAACCGCGGCAGGCGGTCCTTGATCCACTGCGTGCCGCGCGTGGCCATGCGCAGGATCTCGGGTTTGCCGAGACCGAAGACGATGCGGCGCTGGGCGGGCGAAGTGGAGTTGTAGAGGTGGATGATGACGCGCGGCGCGCCCTCGAGCGCCTCGACGGTGCGTTCGATGAGGTCCTCGCGCGCCTGCACGAGCACCTGGATGGCGACGTCGGCGGGAATGCGGCGGTCCTCGATGAGGCGGCGGATGAAGGCGAACTCGGTGTTGGAGGCGGCGGGGAAGCCGACCTCGATCTCCTTGAACCCGCAGCGCACGAGCGCGTCGAACATCTCCAGTTTCTGGGAGACGTTCATGGGCACGGCCAGCGCCTGGTTGCCGTCGCGCAGGTCGACGCTGCACCAGGTGGGCGGTGCGGTAAGGACGCGGTTGGGCCACTGGCGGTCGGGGAGCTGGACCGGCGGGAAGGCGCGGTACTTGGATGCAGGTTGCGTGAGCATGTCGGTTTTCTCGTTGGTGCGTGCCGTCCAGACCCGCCGCCGCGACGCCGGCGGCAAAAGCAAAAGCCCGCCGCCGTCGTGCGGCAGCGGGCTGGTCGAAACTGGTTGGTTCCCGACTACAAGCCTGCGGCCGCGCTGCTCAGAAGCAGCGCACCGGTAAGCAGCAGGTTGCGCGAGAATCGATTCACCGCCGAAGGGTTTAGCGAAAAGGCGGGCTGCCGGTCAATCCTGGCGTCGCCAGGAATGGTCTGGTCTCCGAATCCCGCGCACGCAAAAGTGCGTTCGTTGCGATCCCCCGAGCACCTCCAGCATGCAGGCTCGAGCCGGTCGCTCTTCCGTCGACTCCTGCGCGCCGTGATCCTGGGTTGGGCGGGAGTGCTCCCGACCGCCATCGCCGGAGGGAAGCCTTTTCGCATCAGTCACTATGAACTGAAGAGACCGGGCGAACCTTCGATCGCGCATTCGGATTTCCGAGCGCCCTCGCTCTACTACGGCGGCGTCGCGACCGAGACGCACCCTTGCCTGGGGCGCATCGCCGGCTACCGTCCGCCCGTTCCATCAGGAGTGACCCGTACCGCTTCGGCGGGATCGGGTGCGTCGGACATGAAAACACCCATCACCCCAGCGGCCATTCGGATCGCACTCGTCGAAGACGATCCCGAGGTTCGGGAAAAGCTCTCGGCGACCTTGAATGCCAGGGCCGGGTGCCTGGTGGTCGCCCAATGCGCGGATGCCGAGGAAGCGCTGCGGGAGATTCCGGCGGCGCGGCCTGATTTGATCCTCCTCGATGTCCTGCTTTTCAGAGGCACCGGGATCGAGCTCATCGTGCCGCTCAAGCGCGCGTTGCCGAAGGTTCCCATCATCATGCTGACCGTAGTCGAGCGCACGGTGGACATCGTGCGAGCCATTGACGCGGGCGCCTCGGGGTACCTCCTCAAGACCGACGCTTCGGACCTGTTGGCGGATGTCGAGGACGTGCTTGCGGGACGCGCGCCCATCGTGAGCCCCTCGGTCGCCCGCCGGTTGCTCGACGTGGCGCGCCGGCGGGAAGGAATGGTCGCGGGCGGCGCTTCCGGTTTGTCGCCGCGCGAGCAACAAGTGCTCGCGCTCGCCTCCCAGGGTATGCGCCAGGCGGAGATCGCCGCCCAGCTGGGCATCAGCGTCAACACCCTGAAGACCCACTTGCGCCGCGCCTACGAGAAGCTCGGCACCAGGTCCGTCCTCGAATCGGTCCACAAACTGCGCGGCGACCACCGGCCGTTCGACTGAAGCGGCACGTCCCGACAGCTCGTTCGGTCGAGGAAGGCATCGCCGTCGGTGTCACCCCGCCGGGGGATACCCAAGCCCGCTCGCGGGTGACATAGACTGCGGCATGTCTTTCGTCCCGCGCCTTCGGGCCGCTCGTTCATGCCCCGAACCCATCGCCGGCCCGGCACCCGATCACGGCAAAGCGCCGCGTCCTTGGTCTCGGTCGCCGCTGGCGAAGTCGAGCGCCGCCCCTGTCGGCCGGCGTACAACGTTCAGCTCGGCCGCGCTGATGCTGGCGTTTTCGATGATGCCGGACCCGAGTTTCGCGGCGGCCACGCAGGTTGTTGCGGTGGGGAAGGACCTATTGCCCGGGAGCACGCTCGGGCTGGGTGAGATGGAGAATCCCATCCTGAGCAACAACGGCCATGTCATCTTCGCCAGCAACCTTCGCGAGAACGGAGTCCTCCGCGGCTCCGGCATTTTCCGGGCCGGCACATCGACTCCCGGTCTCCAGGTGATCGCGCAGAAGGGCGCGGCCAGTCCCGACCAGAATGGCTACTTCGGGGACATCACACGTCCTCGCTTGCTTGTGAACAGCCGCGGCGAAGTGGCCTTTCAAACCACACTCGTGGGTACACTCCGCCCGAACCAGGGTGATTCGCAGGTGATCTTCCGAGCCAACGCTGAAAACCAGCTCACCGAGATTGCGCGGGGCAGCCAGTTCGTCCCGGGCACCACCACTCGTTTCAGTTTCTTCGGACCTCACCTCGCGCTCAACGACGCCGGAACGATCGCCTTCACCTCCGATTCGCTTTCGCTCTCGGGCGTGTTCCATGCGGATGGAACGAACCTGACCACGGTGGCGGTCCTCGGCGACCCGACTCCGATCAGCCCTTTTCGGTATCGCCAGTTCAACGGCACCGAGCATGGACTCGCGCTGAGCGGTTCGGGCGAGCTCGTGTTCGGCGCTGACGATGACGATTCGCTTCGTACCGGCTTCTATCGTTTCGACGGCACGACCCCTGTGAAGATCGTCCGCGAAGGGGATCCCATTCCCGGCGACGATGCGGTCGTCAACATGATCCGAGTCCCGTCCCTCAACGACGCGGGCCAGGCGGCATTCGTTGCTCGGGTCCGTTACCCGGATTTCACCGCCGAAGACGGCATCTTTCGCGCCGACGCAGCCGGTCTGGTGACGATCGCGCGCCGGGGCGATTTCACTCCCGAGCGAAACGGCAGGCTGCTCGATTTCGGCCAGGGCGTCGCCCTCACACCCAGCGGTCAGGTGCTCTTCGGTGCGAGTATCACGGGCTCCACCAACCAATCGGACTTGGGAGTCTTCCTGGGAGACGGCACCACCGTGAAGACCATCGTCCGGAAGGGAAACGCGGCTCCGGGCGGGGGCACCATCGCGGAGGTTGGAGGGCTGGCGATCAACCGATCGGGGCAGATTCTCATCCTGGCTAATGTGAGCGGATCCAGTCTCGGCACCCTGGCGGCGTTTCTGCATGATCCCGCCCGCGGATTGATACCCGTGGTCTGGAACGGAAGTGACCTTCCCGGGTTGGGTCGGATCTCCCAGCTCTTCTTTCAACCTGGAGCTGGGTTGACAGGTGGCGCCCAAAGCTGTCTCAACGATTCGGGCCAGGTGGCCTATCGATGCTTTGTCGGGCCCACCTCCGCCATCGTCCGCTGGTCCTTCGCGGAACTGGTCGACAACAAGCCACCCACGAGTTCGCACTTCTCGGTCGTCGCCAACCAGGGGCAGGTGCTGCAACTCAGCGTCTCCAACCTCCTGGCCGTGGTGACCGACCCGGAAGGTGGGCGGCTGACCGTGGGTTCAGTGTCAAACCCGAGCGCGAAGGGCAACACGGTCTCGTACGATTCTGCCAACCAGCGCGTGAACTACCAACCTGCCGCGGGCTTCCTGGGGGAGGATGAGTTCCACTGCGTGATCCTCGATGACGCGGGGCACTCCGTGAGCGTGCCGGTGCGGGTCACGGTGCTGCCTCCCAACCGGGTACCCACCACGACAGGGGTGACGCGAACACTGCGCGTCGGACAGGCCCTCACGCTCTCGGTGGCGGAGATCCTGGCCGCGGTGGACGATCCGGACGGTGATTCGTTGTCAATCCTCTCGATGCCCGCAGCGACCCGGAATGGAGGCGCGATCGCCCGGGATGGGGACATGATTCGAGCGGCAGCAAGGATCGAGGTGAGTGACGATCGCTTCGACGTGACGGTGGGCGACGGACGCGGTGGAAGCGTCCTGGTAACGATCTACATCGAAGCTCCGGAGGGTTTCGCGTCGCTGACGCTCGGCTCGGGCGAGGTGTCGTTTCGCCTAAGTCTGGGCACAGGCACTTGGAACTTGGAACGTGCGGAGTCACCAGCAGGGCCATGGAGGGTGATCGGCACCACCACCATCACCGAGCCGGTGGGCCCCAGACGGGGCTGCGTAGTCGACTGCGTCCGGAGCTATCCAGTCTTCCGCGATGCCAGTCCGCGATCGCCCACCGCATTCTACCGCGCCGTCCGGGTGCCCTGATCGCGAGCCGATCAGCGCAGGTAGTCGAGGAGGGAGCGGTTGAGGATGGAGCCACCGGTCTGCAGGGCCGCCTGATAAGCGGTCTGCACCTCGGTGAGGCGCACCATGGTCTGCGCAAGGTCGGCATCGGCCTCGTTGGAGACGAGCGATTCGAGATTCTGACTGCGCTGACGCAGGATCGCCTGCGCGGTGTCGAGGCGCGACTGCACGGCACCGTTGGTTCCGACGTGATAGATGACGGTGTCGGAATCGGCTTCGAAGGCGGCGCGGCTGCTGGCGGCGATGGCGGCAGTGTCGCCGGCCGTGAGGCGGTCACGCAGCTCGAGGAGATGCTGGAAGAGATCGGCGCCCGAGCGCGAGTCCTGCACCAGACCGCGCGGTCCGGTGCCGGTGGTGTTGGCGCCCACCACCTGCACCCCGACCGTGACCCCGGCGGTGATTTCACTCTCGGAGACGTCGGTGTTGCCGGCGTAGGTGACGCCCGTGACGTTGCCGTCGCCGTCCTTGGTCAGGGTGAAGGGCGGGGCGTCGACCTTGGTGCCGCCGAACAGGTAGTCGCCGCGGTTCTGTCCGTTGAGCACCTGGACGGCCTGCTTGATGAGCTCGTTGATTTCCGTCGCGTAGACATTGAGTTCGGCCGGCGATTTGAGGTCGTCGGCGAGCGTGGTGATCTCGGAGGCGCGGTCGACGACGGTCTGGAGCGACTTGACGGCGGCGTAGGAGGCGCTGGCGAGTTCGCGCTGACGGTCGATATTGCGCACGTACTGGCCGACGCGACTGGCTTCGCCCTGCATGTCGAGGACACGGCGCATGGCGACCGGATCGTCGTCGGGCGTCGTGATGCGCTGTCCGGTCGCGGCCTGCTGCTGCAGGCGCGTCTGCCGGACGGCGAGGCGGTTGAGCTGGCCGAGCAGCGAGTCCGGAAAGGTGCTGGCAGTGACGCGCATGACGTGGGGAGTGGGAGTGGCGTTGGGGTCGTCGCGGGGTCAGTCCGCCCGGGGGCGGCGGGCGTCAGCGTTTCATCGAGATGACCACATCGAGCATCTCGTCGACGATGCTGACCAGGCGGGCGGAGGCCTCGAAGGCCTTCTGGAACTTGATGAGATCGGTCATTTCCTCGTCGAGCGACACGCCGCTGAACGAGTCGCGCTGGCGCTTGAGCATTTCGTCGACGCTGGTCTGGTTGTCGATCTGCGTGGTGACCGAGGAAAGCGACTGTCCGAGCTTGGCCACGGTTTGTCCGTAGGCATTGCCGAAGGTCTGGTTGCCGAGTGTCAGGATCTTCTTACTTCCCAGCTGAGCGAGCTGGAGCATGACCTCGTTGTTGCCGTTGGCGCCGGGTTCGGACGACGCCTGGATGAGGTTGGGGTCCGAGAGCAGCGCGCCGTTGACCGCGATATCGGCAGCCGAAGAGCCGATGAAGAAACTGGCGCCGGTGGAGCCGTCGAGACTGTAGCCTCCGGTGTGGATGGCATTGACCTCGGTGATGAGCTGGCTGGCGAGCGTGTTGATTTCGCTACGCAGGGTGGTGAGGGCCCCATCGCGCGCCTCCATCGTGCCGTGGACCG
>CAZYJB010000067.1:0-10397 GCA_964647675.1 uncultured Verrucomicrobiota bacterium
GCCGCGCCGGGGTCGGCATTAGGCGCAGTTTCGAGTGCTCGGACAGGGCAGAATCCCGCAAATAGCGCCAGCCTTGCGCCGAATTGCCAGAGAATGCGGCTAGCTATGCGTTTACTCGTCGTAGGCGCTGTCATTTTCATGGGTGGTCCCTCCGATGGCTCTCATTGGTGCATACGCTGCCTCCCTCCGAACGCTGCGTGCGATTTCTTGAGCGGCGATCGCAGTACGTCCGGAGTGTTGGCGGTTGAGGGGAGCTCTTGGCGGCTGCGGGGGGCTTCGGTTCGCCGCGTTCCCCCGTCTAGTACTTCCCAAATCCTTCTTGCCGAGCACCTACGGCTTTGAGAGAGGATCAGACCGATGAGCCCACCGGACCGTGGGAGAGCAGCGCGCACGTTTCCCTCCACGCACTGGTCACAAGTCAGGGCGGCTGGCAAACTCGATGAAGCGGCCGGACGAAATGCCCTCGGCGAACTTTTGCTCCGCTACGAACCGGCGCTCCTGGCCTACGCGATCCTCAAGTTCGGGAGCAGCGAGGACCACGCGCGCGACCTCTTCCACGGGTTCGTTCAGGAATCGGTCTTGAAGCGCGACTTGATCACGAACGCGCGCCCGATGCCGGGTTGCCAGTTCCGGAGCTACCTTCTGCACGCATGGCATACGCATATTCAAAGCGAGTACCGCCGGCAGAGCGCCAGAAAGCGGCGTCCAGCCGGCAACCTCTCGCCGCTGCCTGAGGATCCAGACGATCTGCCCGTGGAAGGCCAACCGCCGGCACCCGAGTTGTTCGACCTGCGCTGGGCGCAGCAGGTCATCACGGAGGCCTCCCGAAGGATGCACGCCGAATGCATGGCGAGCCACCGACCTGACGTCTGGGGCGTGTTCGAGGCCCGCATCCACGGCCCCATCCTCAACGGGGATGCACGAATGCCGTACGATCAATTGGTGTCACGCTTCGGACTAGAATCGCCCATCCAGGCCCGAAATCTCTTGGTCACGGGAAAGCGCATGTTCGTCCGCAACCTCGAACGAGTGGTGTCGGAATACGCCAGCGGCGAGGGCGCCGTGGAGGCCGAGCTTCGTGAACTCCATATTATTCTCGATCAAGCGCCCTAGTTGAAAACCGCGTAAGCCAACGCGCCGCTCGTGCAAAACCGCAAATAAGAAGCATCGCGACCGTTGGTCCCAGGACCCCTTGCCGCGGATCACCTCCAGGCAGAGATGTTGGACCCGTCCAGAAGCGCCACGCAGAAACCGCTTGAGTCCGGCATAAGCGTTAACGGGAGCGCCTGATGTCCGACGCCTCAGATCTTGGCTCCGTAGCTGCAGCACGCCGGCTGGCGCGGCTGTTGACCCTCGGCACGTCCCGGGAAGGTGATTGGCTTCCGGAAGAACTAGGCGCCCTGTTCCAGCACCAGTGGGGGTCTCCGATGATGTGCGGGGAATGCGGGTGCGGCGAGCCTGTGAGCACGAGCTTTCCGAACTCTGACGGAGTTTGTCCCTCGCCCCGCGCGAGCTATCGGGAGCTGTTCCTGGATCCACATCCACCTCGGGATCAACTAGTTCTGATAAAGGACGTTGGCAAGGCCCACCGGGCCGATCCAAACAGTCTGCTGCCGCCGGAAATCTCCCTCGCGCTCTATTACTCTGCCATTTTCGCGGCGCTGGTTCGGCTCGGGGAGAGGATTACCACTCTCGACGACGAAACCCTCATCGAGGCCGCAGGCTGGCTACTTGAACAGGCCTGGGTGGACGAACCCACAAAACGGCTCTTCCGCGAGGGTCTCGCAGGGCTAATGGGAACCGCAAAGCCTGGGCCCATCACCGGACGTGGATGAATCGAGCCGGCGGCTCGCCAAGGAACCAGGTTTATTCGTTGTCGCTCCGGCGGGGATTAACTCTCAAGGCACTCCCCCCGGGCCGGGGCGAACGGCGTCTGCCCTTTCGGCTCCGATTTGATCGGAACCTGCGTAGATTGTCACAACCGCCTTGACCGGAGGCCCCTTGCGATCAACCTGCCGGTTCGGAAGTTGTGCCTCAATCGGGCACGGGGTTCGCTAAGGCCAAATCATGAAGGAACCATCGCTGTGCATGGCGTGTGGGTTGCCCATCATGGCGGAGGACGACCGATCCGTCTGCGACGCGTGCAGTCTGTCCAGTGCACGATCGGGAGCCCGGGTGGAACCCGAACTACCGCCAATCAGCCTCTCGACACCCTCCGCCACCTTCGCCGTTCGGGACGAACCGATCCCTCACCGTCGGCGGCTGGCTGACTATGAACTGTACGAGGAGATCGCGAGCGGTGGTATGGGAACGGTATTTCGGGCCCGTCAGGTGAGCCTGAATCGCTGGGTGGCGCTCAAGTTGATCCGCGCTGCCGGATGCGCGACCGAAACCCAGGTAAAGCGGTTCCGGATGGAGGCAGAAGCGGCGGCAACGCTGGATCATCCGAACATCGTGCCCGTCTACGAGAACGGCGAATGGGAAGGCTTGCCGTTCTTCAGCATGCGACTCATCCAGGGAACCGATCTGTCTCGGGTGATCGCGCGCTACACGACAGAACGGGACGCAGCTGCAAGACTGGTGACGACGTTGGCGCGTGCGGTCCACTACGCGCACCAGCGTGGCATTCTCCACCGGGACTTGAAGCCGTCCAACGTCATCATCGACACCCGCGGCGAGCCACACCTGACGGACTTTGGGCTGGCCAAGCGTGTGACTGTGGATGCGGACCTCACCCTATCAGGCGTCGTCCTTGGAACCCCGAGTTACATGGCACCCGAGCAAGCCTCGGGGCGGCGGGGAGAGGTCACCACGGCCGCAGACATCTATAGTCTCGGTGCCATTCTCTACCACCTGTTGACCGGCGAGGCTCCGTTCACAGCCGAAACTCCAAGCGAGACCATCCGGTTGGTATTGGACGCCGAACCTCGCCGGCCTGCTTCGATGGTCCGGCAGATTGACGCCGACATCGAGACAATCTGCCTGAAGTGCTTGGAGAAGGATCCTCGGCGGCGCTACGGGACTGCCGAGGAACTGGCGGCTGATCTGGAGCGCTGGCGCCGCCAGGAACCAATTCTGGCAAGGCCGGCCTCCCGATGGGATATAACCGCAAAGTGGTGCCGCCGCCGACCCGCATCGGCAGCGCTTCTGGCGGTCAGCTTCCTTGCGCTGCTCATCATCACGGTGCTGCTGACGACGAATCGCAGCCGTCTCATGCATGAAAGGCAAATCGCCCTAAGCCGGGCAAAGGCGGCTGAGCAGGCGCGTGATCTGGCGGAATCCAGGAATTACGTGGCCACCATCCGAGCCGCAGCGGCTCG
This sequence comes from uncultured Verrucomicrobiota bacterium, assembly GCA_964647675.1. Taxonomy (GTDB): domain Bacteria; phylum Verrucomicrobiota; class Verrucomicrobiia; order Limisphaerales; family CAIMTB01; genus CAIMTB01. The sequence goes on from CAZYJB010000067.1 coordinate 3,321, forward strand.
GATCCAAGGCGGGAACGCCGTGGGAGTGGCCGCCATGCTCGACGGTCTGCCGATCAACCGGCGCGGCTGGGAGTGGGGATATCTGCGCGCTAAAATCCCGAAGCCCACCTGGAAACGAATCGCTCACTCTCAGTCCATCAACGCCATGCTTCTAACTTCCGATGGCGAGTGTCTACTGACCGCCGGCGAAGATCATTTGCTGCGCTGCTGGGACCTCGCGACACACGCTGAGCGCTGGCACTCCTGGCATCAAGCCCCGATAGGTGCGTTGGCCATTTCGCGACATGAATCCCAGGCCGTGGGCTCGTGCCGGGCCGAGGGCCTGGCCAGCTGGAACCTGGACGCCGGCCAGCTTGACTGCTGGGTTCGGTCGAACCGCTTCATCGCTCTTTGTACCACGCCTAATGCTGATCTCGGATTCGCTGCCATCGGCAATGAAGACGGTTGTCAGATCGTGTCCTTCGATACGCGCAGCCTGAAATTCCTTTCACGACTGCCCCTCGACCACCAAGCCCCGGCTCTCGCAGTATGCGGATCCCTTCTGGTCGTGGGCACCGACAGCGATGAACTTACCTTTTGTGATATCCTGTCGGAAGGCGTACTCAAGCCCATCGGGAAGTGCAAGTTGCCTTGGAGCCGGGCCCGCGCCGTGGTCCTGGACCCTGACAGGAACCGGCTTCTGGTCGCCTGCTGGCGCTATTTCGCGGAGGTCCAGATTCCGGAGCAATCCCTCGACATAGCCGTACCCGATGAGTTTCCAGCCTCCGTTAGAAGCGCCGTGGTCAGCGGGACGCTGAGAGTTAAGAAATCCAGTTTTGCAGAGCACTCAAACGCAGTTACCGGCTTAGCCCTCGACCGCCCTAGGGCACGAATCATAACTGCTGCCGAGGACGGCCAGGTTCGAGTGCACCAAGCCGATGATGGCAGGTTGATTCAAACAATGTTTCTCGACGGAGCCGCTTCAGCCTTGGCGTTGACGCCCGACGGCGGAATTCTCGTCGGTGAAAACACGGGTGTGATCAGCGAGTACCGAATTCCGGACTCTTTGGCACCGAGCGACCTGAAATTGACCTGGCCACACCTGGACACGGCTCACACCCTCAGCTTTGACTCGCGAGGAGAGCGGTTGCTCGCCGATGGATGGTCGGAGTACCTGGGCGTATGGCATCGAGGGTCGGGCGAAGTGCAGGAGGTGCCAATGCTGACGGTCGGAGAGCGCGCCTCGCTATTCCGACCGGGGCACGATCAGGCGCTGGTCGCATCCATGGATAAGCTGCAGCTGTTCGACACCAGTAGGTCCACGTGGAGCCTAGTGCACGACCAACCCAACGCTGGGCATCCTATCGGGCTCGCCTTTGACGGAACCGGCCGACGCTTCGCCTTGGCTCTGCGCCAGCACGGATACTGGGGGCCACCGTTTCTTGTCTACGACATCGAGGCCGATGCACAGGTCATCCTTCGGGCCGACAAGCGCTTCCGGGCAGCGGAGGCCCAAGTGGCTTTGTCCCCGGACGGCGGGACATTGGCGGCAATTGCGTGCTCGGATCCGGAACTGCAGTTCTGGGCGCTGGGCACCAACGCCAGCAACGAACCGTTGCGGCAGGCGTGGGAATTGCCCCCGGGCGCGGGTCAGGCGGTTACGTTCCATCCGAACGAACCTGTGGTCGCTTGCAGCGGACCCATGTTCCGTATCGTCATCTGGGACATGAAACTTCGGACCAATCGGGTTGTTCTCAGTGGCCACACCGCCAACGTGCGTTCGTTGAGCTTCAGCCCAGACGGAAACCGTCTGGCATCAGCGAGTGTCGACCAAACGGTACGCGTTTGGGATTGGCGATCCGGTCAAGAGCTCGTGGCGTTGAGGAACAAGAACTATTACGCGCTTGCCGTGACCTTCAGCCCCGACGGACTCCTAGTGGCGAACAGCGACTCCGTTCCCGCGGTCTGGGTCCGGTTCGCGATCCCTTGGTCTGTGGAGGCCGTTGAAAGCGAAATCATGCGGTCCGACGCCGACCGCGCACTGTTCCAAGTGGCCCGGAACCTGGCTCGAACGACGAGACTGGTCTGGGAGGGCCACGGTCACCTCAGCGCGGGAAGAAGGCGGGAGGCGCTGGAGAACTACCGCTCTGCCTGGACCACGCGCGGGTCATTCTTGGGGGAGGATCATCCGGCCACGATGCTGGCGAAGGATTTGGCGGACACCGCTGCCAACTGACTTGGAGCCCAGTTTGAACATGGGCCGAGAGCCCGTCAAAGTTGCGCCGCAGATCCACCGGGGCCACCGCCATGAAGATCCGCGTCGCTGAGGTCAGGGCGAACATGGCCGGCGCAAAGCCCCCAGCACCGCGCTCACCCGCGCCACGTCCGCTCCGCGGTCGAATCGGACGATCGTGCCGTCCGGCAGCACGACCTCAGCGTTCCAGGTTGTCCTCGCCTCCGCTACCCCAGGCAGCATCACCTCCCGGAACACCGGTGCCGCAGCCTCCGCCACCCGCGGCTTTCGGCGGTCGTAGACCCAGTAGTGCAGCTGTCCGGCTTTCAGCCCATGTTCGGCCGCGAACCGCTTCAACCCCGGGATCAGTTCGGAAGCGGCCCTCTTTGCCCCGGCGAGGCGTTGCGAGAGCTCTGCAAAGCCAGGTTCTGCCTTGCGCACTTCCGCTGCCCCCCAGCAATTCCCCGACCTCGCGTTGGAACGCGTCGGCAGTTTCAGGGGCGGCGACGGCCAGGCTACGTTCCAACTCCAGCAGGGCGCGTCGATTTTCGGCTTCGGCCCCAGCCACCTGCTCCTCGAGGGCGGCGGGGTTGACGGTGGCGAGTCGGGGTGTTCGGGATTGACTGCTGAAATGGACACCGACTGCCGAGTCCATCCGGGCATGCTCCGGTGCGGATGGTGGCGACGGAGTCGGGTTGGCATTTGAGAGCATGCACCGCCGCCGGTTGAGGAGGTGGTCCACCGTTCGTGCCGCGGAGGCAGTCCGTGCCGGCCGAGGGAACCCCGGGGCGGCGGTTCAAGGAGGTGGGGCTGTGCTTCCCGAGTTGGCACGACGGTGGAGGGCGTGGAGTTCGTCCAGCACGCCTTTGGACCAGTATTCGGAATCCTGGACATCCATGACGGCCTGCTTCGCCCGTTGGAGAGCGAACTCGCAGATCCCGACAAGGTCCTTCCAGGTCCCACGCTCGACGGCCCGGCGAAGCAGATCGACGGCGGCTTCGACTTGCTCCCCGGCGGCGGCGCTCTCCCTCCAGGTGGTATCGGGATGGATCTCGGTCAGGCGCGCGATGGATTCGCGCAGAGCTGCCGGATCAAAGCCACCGACGGCGGCGTGGGCGGCCTCGCAGCGGAGGCTTTCCCCGAGGATCCGGTCGCGGGTGGCGGTGTGCCACACCCAGTCGACCAACGCGTCGTGCGACAAGGAGGACAGCCAGGGACGAAGCTGGCCAGGTTGGGTGAGCGGTCGCGGGCCTTGGTAGGGCTGGTTTCTCATGGCTTTGGCCGGAGGGGCTGCTTGGGGAGGTTTGCTGAGGTCGGGCCTCCGAGACACGGAACCACCGCATTGATCCTGGGTACGAGCCCGCCCCCACCTTCGAGTAGGAGATCGGCTGCGCTCGCGGTATCGGTCACCCCGATCCTCGGCGGCGGCGGATGGCTGCTTCAAGATCCTGCAGGTCGGGATTGGCCTGCAAGAGATCCGCAACGAGTTCAAAGCCTTGGCGCATTTCGTCGACCGACTTCTGGAGATCCTCGATCCGCTGGGTCTTGATGCTGTTGTCCTGGGTGACGCGGGCCAGGTCGTCTTTCAGGGTGGATAGCTCGGTCTGGGTGAACTTCTGATCGAGATCCTTGGTCTCCATGCCGGCGCGGGAAATGTAGATGTCGGGCATGTTGGAGCTGAACGCCCAGCCGTACCGGTAGCAGAGCTCCTGGCGGTTCAGCTTGTTTGCGTAAAAGGTGGCGGAGGTGTGGCGGAGAAGATGCGGATGGACGTGGCGCTGGAGAACGGATGGACCAAGCCGGGCCAGGAACATCCGCATCCCGTCGTACGTGCCGCCGAAAACGGGGTCGGTGGGACGGAGGCCGGTCGCGATCCGCCCGGTCAGGTATTCGCGAACGGCTTCGAGGGTGTGGCGCCAGTACAGAGCGATGGTTCGCCCCTTGGTCTTGCTGTATTCCTCCTTGAGCGTGATCCGGAGGAAGTTGTCCTTTCCCTCCGGCAGTTGAACGTCCTCCACCCGGAGGTTCAGGAACTCCTGGGCCCTGGCGCCGGAATCGAACAGGACGGCGATCACGAAGCGTTGCTCGGACGTGTGGCAGGCCCGGTACAGGCGGTCGACCTCAGGTTCCTTCAGGAAGTCTGGGGTCTTGAACTTGTCGTGAGTGTCCAGCCAGCCCGCCAATTGGGTGGCTTTGGCCGGCCCCAGGCGCCAGCGCAGGAAGATCTTCAGGGCCATGCGGGTGTCGACCTTCGTGCTGTGCGAGTACGGCTTCTTTTTGAAGCGACTTCGGATTTCGTCCGAGATCAGTGCCCTTTCGAATCGCTCGATGTCCCTGGCGGTGACGCGGGTCGTAGGCTTGCGGAGGAATTCCAGCGGGGTTTTCAGAAGATCGAGGTATTTCAACCGTCGCGCCACGGAAACCTGCACACCCCGGTTGACCTTGCCGATACCCAGATCGTCCACGAATCTCCGGATTTCGTGGATGGTGGTTCCAGGGATCTTCCACTCCTCCACGGCCCGGAGGCGGGCATCAAGGTTATGCGTGTGGGTGCGGATGACAGGTTCCATGCCATTGCGAAGAGATCGCGCTTTATAAAGCTGCCGGGAACCGAACGACTTTGTTCGATTCCGGGCGCGGGCGTTGAACGAAGTCGTTCGGTTCCCGGGATTGCAGCGGACGTCGTGGATCTCGCCAGGGGGCAGTTGGGATGGCCGGCACCAGCCAGTCGCCCAGGCCGGTCCCGCCGGCTCAGGCAGGATTCCGGACGGGACCGCCTGGACCTGAGGGCGCATCAACCCTGGCTCTTTTTTCCTGACCGTGTACCTGCTCAGGCTCCCGAGTCGCGTGCGGTTTGGCTCTGGGCACGTCCTCCCGGGATTCGCGTTTCCGTGCTTTGAGGATGCGCAACACGGTTTCGAGTACCTCTGGGGGATAACGATCAAGGTCGATCCTCGGTCGTGCGTGGTCGCGGCTCGTTGGGATGGGGTCTTGCTGATCGCCTGTCATGTGTCGGATCGGGATTCGCGGACTTTTGAATCTAGCGAACGATCGGTTCGGAGAGGGGCTTCCGCTGGGCTGAATCGCTGGATCTGGTGCTCCAGAATTCGCACGTATATCCATACGTAATCGGACATACCCTGGCTGCCTGCCCAAGGCCGTTGGGGGCGGGGAGGTGGTGGATTTGGGGCAAATCGGGTGCACGAAGCGGGTGCAGATCATGTCGGATTCCTGTCATGCGTAATTCCTTGGTCTCCTGCCAGATGCGAATCGATGTGCATTGAAGTCTCGGTCGTTGGCGGCATGACTTTATTCCTTCGCCTGCCGCAGGAAGATCCGGTACGGGCGGTGCGTCTTGTTCCGCTGGGCCTGGCCGCGGTCGTAGAAGAGGACCGGCTCGGTGTGGCTGCCTTCCGGGATGGTGTTCGCCAGGTACCGGATGGCGGTGGTGACGGCGTGGCTGTTCCGGTGGCAGAGCCGCATCAGCCGGGACAGGCTGAGGGGGTGCTGGTAGCACGGACGGGTCCGGTACAGGTGGCGGTAGTAGTGCACGATCTGCTCGTACACGTGGCGGATGAGGCGACTTTGCTTCTGGTCGAGTTCTTCCACGACCCCCGATCGGACCCAGACCCGGCGTTCAATGGTTCCCATCCCCCTCTGGGGCGGGCTGGAAATCGTCACCGACCTCCCCTTTCCGAACGGGTACGAGTGGAAACCGGACGTGGCACGGTTCAACCCGCCCCTTGATCTTCACGATGCCCTCCCCCACCTGCAGCTTGTTGAGGAACGGTTCGTCACGGCGGTCCAGGAAGAGTGCGCGGCGGGCGGTCTCGATGTCGTCCTGATGCTGGAGGCCGAGGTAGATCTGGGTGTTGCAGTTGCCCAGGATGTAGATCGGCAGCAAGGACGGGTGCTGGGTGATGCTGACCAGCCCCTCCCCGAATCCCCGGATTTCCCGGAACACATTCTCCAGGGAGTTGGTCGCCTGCTTCTCAATCTGGGAGCGCGGGAAGAGGTTGTGGACCTCCTCCAGCACGGTCACGTGCCGGAGCCCTTCGGTTTCGCCCTGGCCGAGTCGGAAAAGGTGGATCCAGCGCAGCAGGATGTCGCTCAGGAAGACTCGGAGTGGTTTGGGCAGTTCCTGGTCGAGTTCGATGATCACCGGTTGATCCAGCAGAGTTTCGAGGGCGATCGGGTTGCGGGCGTTGAACGCTCCGGCTGCCGGTCCGAAAATGAAGGTCTTGAGGATTCGGGAACAGCTGTCCTGCCAGAGCATCCGACGTCCCCGGAACTGGACGCGTTCCAGCGCCTCGGCGGCATCGAAGAAGTTGGGGTACTTGGTGGCGGTGCCATCGTAGACCCCCATCTCCTCGAACTTCTGGTCGAGGAGGTCGATCAGGATGTCGGCCACCCCCGGGCCCGAGATGTGCGACCGCTCCAGTGCCTCCGCCAACGTGCTGATCCAGGTCTTGGGATGGACGCCGGGCGGGCCGCGGAGGGGATTCCAATGGAACGTCGAAGCCGTCTTGCGGCCGACCGAGAAAATCTGGATGTCGCGCACCGCGGAAACCGGCAGCGACAGCAATTGCCGGTAGGCACGCTTCCAATCGACCACGAGGAAGGGGACACCGCGGTCCAGCAAGCCGAGGAGGAGCAACTGGGCGACGTTCGTCTTGCCGCCGCCGGTGATGGAGAAGATGCCGACGTGCTTGTTGAAGTTCTCGGGACGCAGCGCGATCGGGAACAGCTCCCGCCCCGCGTAGGTGACCATGCCGAGGGGGAACGGTCCGGCAGCTGCGGCCGGGGTGGGTGGCGGCAGAAGAACGGGCTCGTCCGGACTCGACAGGTAGCGCAAGACGAACATC